>JAFUYB010000026.1 GCA_017470735.1 Lachnospiraceae bacterium
AAATCCGGGGCAGGTTGTAGTTCTTGGCGTAGAGTACTTCTGCGGTAATGTGCAGTTTTAACAGATTTTGTCGTATTTTCTTGAAAATTTTGTCAAACATTTGCAACTTGCCCTTGAAAAGTATGTAAAGATTGTATAAAATAATGGAAGTTAATAACTCATCAATATATCAAAGGAGGAAATGAGAATGGCTGTAAGAGTTGCAATCAATGGTTTTGGTCGTATCGGTCGTCTGGCTTTCCGTCAGATGTTCGGTGCAGAGGGTTATGAAGTAGTAGCGATCAACGACCTGACAAGCCCGAAGATGCTGGCACACCTGCTGAAGTATGATTCTTCCCAGGGCAAGTACGCAAAGGCTGATACCGTATCTGCCGGTGAGGATTCCATCACGGTTGACGGCAAGGAGATCAAGATCTACGCATTCCCGGACGCAAACAACTGCCCTTGGGGTGACCTCAAGGTTGACGTAGTTCTGGAGTGCTCCGGATTCTATACTTCCAAGGAGAAGGCTCAGGCTCATATCAATGCCGGCGCTCGCAAGGTTGTTATTTCCGCACCTGCAGGCAATGACCTTCCGACCATCGTTTACAATACGAATCACGAGACATTGAAGCCGGAAGACACCATCATCTCCGCAGCTTCCTGTACGACGAACTGCCTTGCTCCGATGGCAGACGCTCTGAACAAGTATGCTCCGGTACAGTCCGGTATCATGGTTACCATCCATGCTTACACAGGCGATCAGATGACGCTCGACGGACCGCAGCGCAAGGGCGACCTTCGCCGTTCACGCGCAGCAGCAGTCAATATCGTTCCGAACAGCACGGGTGCTGCAAAGGCTATCGGTCTTGTTATCCCTGAGCTCAACGGCAAGCTCATCGGTTCCGCGCAGCGTGTTCCGGTACCGACCGGCTCCACGACGATCCTGACCGCTGTTGTCAAGAAAGACGGCGTAACAGTAGACGGCATCAATGCTGCTATGAAGGCTGCATCCAATGAGTCCTTCGGATATTGCGAAGACGAGATCGTTTCCTCCGATATCGTAGGTGAGACACACGGATCGATCTTTGATTCCACGCAGACCATGGTCAGCGAAGTAGGCGACGGCCTCTATGAAGTACAGGTTGTTTCTTGGTATGACAACGAGAACAGCTACACATCCCAGATGGTTCGTACGATCAAGTACTTCAGCGAGTTGGGATGAGAAGACCCGTTCACAATGTAATATGACCTAACGAAAGGGTCCGGTCTATCATTGGACCGGACTCTTTCATTTTTATTTTTTAGGAGGAGCCTAGTACTGTCCCGCGAACACGGAGTGTGAGTGGTTGACAGCACTGGCATCCGACGACAGAGTATGTCGGATATTACTTTCAGTAATAGAGGAGGAATAAAATGGCACTGAATAAAAAGACAGTAGATGATATCAATGTAAAGGGTCTGCGCGTGCTTTGCCGCTGTGATTTCAATGTACCGATCATCGCAGGCAAGATCACGGATGAGAACCGTCTGGTAGCGGCACTCCCGACGATCAAGAAGCTTGTCAATGACGGCGGCAAGGTGATCCTCTGCTCGCATCTTGGAAAAGTAAAGACTGAAGAGGATAAAAAGACCAAGACGCTTGCTCCGGTTGCGGAGCGTTTGAGCGAGCTTTTGGGACAGGAAGTGAAGTTTGTTCCGAATCCGGAAGTGGTCGGCGACAATGTGCGCGAAGCTGTTGACGCAATGAAAGACGGCGATATCATCCTTTTGGAAAATACCCGTTTCCGTCCGGAAGAGACCAAGAACGGCGAAGCATTCTCCAAGGATCTTGCTTCGATCTGTGATGTATTTGTCAATGACGCATTCGGTACGGCACACCGCGCGCACTGCTCGAATGTCGGCGTAGCAGCGCTTGTGGACACGGCGGTAGTCGGTTATCTGATGCAGAAAGAGATCGACTTCCTCGGCAACGCGGTGGAGAATCCGGTACGTCCGTTTGTGGCAATCCTCGGCGGCGCTAAGGTAGCTGACAAGCTCAACGTAATTGACAATCTGATTCAGAAGTGCGACACGCTGATCATCGGCGGCGGCATGGCTTATACCTTCATCAAGGCTCAGGGCAATGAGATCGGTACTTCACTCGTAGACGAGACCAAGATCGACTACTGCAAGGAGATGATTGAAAAGGCTGAAAAAGCCGGCAAGAAGCTGCTGCTTCCGGTAGACACCGTAACGACTGATCACTTCCCGGATCCGATCGACGGCGAAATTGCTACGGAGATTGTGGATTCTGACAAGATCCCTGCTGACAGGATGGGTATGGATATCGGACCGAAGACGATCGAGCTTTACAGCGATGCGGTGAAGAATGCCAAGACCGTCGTTTGGAACGGACCGATGGGCGTATTTGAAAATCCGATTCTTGCAAAGGGCACAAAGGCTGTGGCACAGGCTCTGGCAGATACTGACGCGACGACGATCATCGGCGGCGGTGACTCCGCGGCGGCAGTCAACCAGATGGGCTTCGGCGACAAGATGAGCCACATTTCGACGGGCGGCGGTGCTTCCCTTGAATTCCTTGAGGGCAAGGAACTGCCGGGTGTTGTGGCTGCGAATGATAAGTGAGAGCGATGTTATGGAGGTTGCAAAGACAGACAAACAATATGTGGGTATCATGATTGAATTTATGGAGGATTTGCGACGCCTGAAAGAGAAAGCACAGAAAGAAGAGGCTTCCGAAACACAGGAGCTGATTGAGGAATTGATGGATAAAACGGATCGCAAGATGATGAGCGATTAGGAGGAAAAACATGGCAAGAAGACAGATTATTGCGGGCAACTGGAAGATGAACAAGACTCCGTCCGAGGCAGTTGCGCTGGCAAAGGAATTGATCCCTTTGGTAAAGAATGACGATGTGGATGTCGTATTCTGCGTACCGGCAATCGACATCGTGCCGGTCGTAGAAGCCGTGAAGGATACCAATATCGGCGTCGGCGCGGAGAATCTTTACATCGAGGACAGCGGCGCATATACCGGTGAGATTTCAGCAGACATGATCAAGGATGCGGGAGCGAAGTATGTCATCATCGGACATTCGGAGCGTCGTGAGTACTTCAACGAGTCTGACGAGTTCTTAAATAAAAAGGTCAAGAAGGCATTGGAGAAGGATCTGATTCCGATCCTCTGCTGCGGCGAGACCTTAGAGCAGCGTGAGATGGGCGTGACGATTGATTTCGTCCGTTTCCAGATCAAGTCGGATCTGGTCGGCATCTCCGCAGACGACGCCAAGAAAGTCGTTATCGCTTATGAGCCGATCTGGGCTATCGGCACAGGCAAGACCGCGACAAGCGACCAGGCTGAGGAAGTCTGCGCGGCAATCCGCGAGTGCCTGGCTGAGATCTATGACCAGGCTACGGCAGATGCGATCCGCATCCAGTACGGCGGTTCGATGAACGCAGGCAACGCCAAGGAGCTTTTGGCAAAGCCGAACATCGACGGCGGCCTCGTCGGAGGCGCAAGCCTCAAGGCTGATTTCGGAAAGGTCGTGAATCCGGAATAATAATTCGGACTGTTAGTTGAATAGACAAAAACAGATCACCATATACGGAGCGTAAAGCTTCTGTATATGGTGATTTTTTGCAAACTATCCAATCATGCGGAATGAGGAGATCGCCGTTTTTTTCTATATGTATTCCTCGATTGTAGAGAAAGTGATATAATTGACGCTGATATTGGAAAATTGATCAAAAGAAATAATAAAGAATCCGCAAGAGGAGATGATTTTATGTTTGGTGAGGATTTTGAGACAGCGGCAAATGCAGCGGTGGCAAAGCGGTCTTTCCTTGAGAAAAATCCATTCGGGTATTTCCTGCTTTCCATGTTGGCAGGCATGTATATCGGCTTCGGCGTGCTTCTGGCATTTACAGTCGGCGGGCTGTTGTCAGGTGCGCCTGCGGCAAAGCTGGCGATGGGGGCGTGCTTTGGTGTGGCACTGTCTCTGGTGGTAATGGCAGGTGCAGAGCTTTTTACAGGCAACAACCTGGTCATGGCTGCAGGATTATTAAAAAAGAAGACGACAGTTAAGGATGCGGTATATCTGTGGATCATTTGCTGGCTTGGCAATGCGGCAGGCGGCGTGCTTCTGGCAGCGCTTTATCATCTGACAGAGCTTGGAGGAGGCGCAGTCGGGGAATTCATGGCATCAGGCGCTTTCGCGAAAATGACAGCATCCCCGGTCGCGCTTGTGACGAGGGGGCTTCTTTGCAACATGCTCGTCTGCATTGCGGTATGGTGCGGCTTCCGCTGCAAGACGGAAAGCGGCAAGCTGGTCATGATCTTTTGGTGTCTGCTTGCTTTTTTTGCGACGGGATTTGAACACAGCGTGGCAAATATGACACTGCTTACCATATCGCTTTTGGATCCCGCGGGACAGGCGGTGAGCGTTGCGGGATGGTTTTACAATCTCGGCCTCGTAACGCTCGGCAATATGCTCGGAGGAATCTTCTTTGTGGCAGTGCCGTACTTTTGTGCCACCAAATGTAAATGATTGATCGTCAGGGAGTTTTAAGGCAGGAGTTTGTTTTCGGAAAATGCCTGTCTGCCAAAGACAGATTCTATTCAGTGCTTGCGCTCAAATATGCTGATATGGTACAATATCCTTTGTTACAGTAAAAAAGCATATAAAGGAGGAGATTATGGACAAGTATGAATGCCCTTGTGGTTATGTGTATGATCCGGCAGTAGGGGATCCGGACAACGGAATTGCGCCTGGTACGGCATTTGAAGATATCCCGGATGATTGGGTATGCCCGACCTGCAGCCTGGGCAAGGATGTGTTTACCAAGGTCGAGTGATTCAAACAGACAGAGCTTGAAAGAGGAAGGCAGAGGTCTTCCTCTTTATTATTTTGGGAAAATCAGTTATACTGTCTAGCTGTACTGTAAAGGAATCAGCCGGTGTCCGAACGGCGGTCCGGCAATGGATTTTTTGGATTGGGACGAACGATGGATATATCATATTTTAAACTGGAAATATTTATTCCCGAATCGCATTTTGGAAAATTGCAGGAAGCACTGCGGGATGCGGATGCGGGGCACATCGCAAATTACGATTCCTGCTTATCCTACAGCAGGGTAATGAGTACCTGGAGGCCGCTTGCCGGGACGAACCCTTATAGCGGGGAGATCGGAACAGTCAGCGAGGAGCCGGAGTACAAGGTGGAGGTGACCGTAAAAGCCGAAAAGCTGAAACAGACGATCGCGGCGGTGCGTGCGGTGCATCCGTATGAGGAGCCGGTGATCAATGCGCTGCCGCTGTATGCGGTCGGGATCAGTGAAGAATAGTTTAGCAAGGAGCGAAAAGCAATGGCAGAGAGACCACGCAGCAGACAGAAAAATGTGACCGGAGGCGGACAAGGGGTACACCGCAGGGGAAGCGGACTGGGCGGAGGTCCGGTCGGACGGGGAGCCGGCAGGAGCGGTTCGGGCGGCAGTTTTGGCGGCGCGGGCGGCATGGGCGGCGCGCAGTCGGGCGCAAGCGGCAGACGAGGCGGTCCGTCGCGGGGCGCGATGATCGGCGGAGGGATCAGCCTGCCGGTACTTTTGATCATGGCGCTGATGTATTTCCTCGGAGGCGGCGTGGATCCGGAGTCGATGCTGTACCAGACGGATTCCTCGGACTGGACGACGACCGCGGAAGCAAAGCTCGATACTTCCGTGGCGGACGGTTCGCGGGAAAAGTATACAAAGATCGCGGGCAACGGCAGCGATGTCGTGACGCTGATGGTCTATATGTGCGGTACCGATCTTGAGTCAAGGAGCGGTATGGCTACCAACGACTTAAAGGAGATGGCATCCGCGGGGATTGCGGACAATGTCAATCTGCTTGTCTACACGGGCGGCTGTACGCAGTGGCGCAACAGCACGGTGTCAAGCAGCACTAACCAGATTTACAAGGTGGAAAACGGCACTTTGCGGACATTAAAATCTGACGACGGCGCCAAGCCGATGGTCAGTCCCGAAACGCTTTCTTCCTTTATCAAATGGAGCGCGGCAAAATATCCCGCGGACCGCTATGAGCTGATCCTGTGGGATCACGGCGGCGGTTCGGTCAGCGGCTACGGATACGATGAGAAATACAAAAACGCTGGCTCGATGACATTGTCGGGGATCAACCAGGCACTCAAAGACGGCAATGTGAAATTCGATTTTGTCGGATTCGACGCCTGCCTGATGGCTACGGCAGAGACGGCGCTGATGCTCGACGATTACAGCGACTATATGATCGCGTCCGAAGAGACGGAGCCGGGGATCGGCTGGTATTATACCAACTGGCTGTCCAGGCTTTCCGGCAATACATCGATGTCCACGCTGGAAATCGGAAAAAATATCATTGATGACTTTACGGCGACCTGCGCAAAGCAGTGCAGCGGGCAGAAGACTACGCTGTCGGTCATTGATCTGGCGGAGTTTTCGAATACGGTGCCGGACAAGCTCAACGCGTTTGCAAAGGGCGTCAGCACGAAGCTGTCTTCCAGTGAATACAGGGAGGTATCGGATGCCCGTTACCACGCGAGGGAATTTGCGGCAAGCTCGCAGATCGACCAGGTGGATCTTGTGAATCTGGCGGACAACCTCGGCACATCCGAGGGGACGGCGTTGTCGCAGGCACTGCAGGGGGCAGTCAAGTACAACCGTACCTCTTCCAATATGACGAATGCCTACGGCGTGTCGATCTATTTCCCATACCGGCGGACCTCCTATGTCGAAAAGGCTGCGGACAATTATGAAGAGATCGGCATGGACGGGGATTACGCCGACTGTATCCGCGCGTTTGCCCGGGCGGAGCAGGCAGGACAGCCGTCCTCGGGAGATCTGACTTCGCTGTACAACCTGCTGCTGGGAGGCGCGAACCGCGCCGTCAGCGGATTGCCGGAGGATGCACTCGACGCATCCAGGCTGGTATGGCAGGAGGATGAAGACGGTACGGCAAAATTATCCCTGTCAGAAGAGGAATGGGAGTCGGTGCATTCGCTTGATCTGAACATGTTTTATGATGACGGCAGCGGCTATGTCGATCTGGGCTGGGACAATGTTTTTGACTTTGACGACGATGGAAACCTGATCGCCGATACCGACCGGACATGGGTGGCGATCAATGGGCAGCCCGTGGCGTATTACCATTTGGATACGACCGAAGACGGTGACGACTATACGATCACGGGGCGGGTACCCGCGAAGCTCAACGGCGACGCGGTCAATCTGCTTTTGGTGTTTGACAGTGACAATCCGGACGGTTATATCGCGGGCGCAATGTACGACTATGAGGATACGGGCGTGGAAACAGTCGCGAAAAACCTGACGGAGCTGTCGGTCGGTGACAAGCTCGATTTTACCTGCGATTTCTATTCGTATGACGGGGAGTTCGAAGACAGCTATTATCTTGGGGATCCGATGCGAGTGACGGACGATATGGCAGTTTCCAATGTGGATGTCGGCGACGGTGCGGTCAAACTGGCCTATCGTTTTACTGATATTTACAATCAGGAGTACTGGACGACCGTGCTGGACCGTTGAAAATGAGAAAAAAAGGATGTTTTTCGGAAAATGCCGGAAAAATAATGGGATATAGGCATTGCAGACAGCCGAAAAACCTTGAAAATTCAATAATGCAATCGTTTTCATGATTTAAATTCATAGAAACTCCGGAGATGGATAATCCGGAGTTTTTATTGTTTATGAGGGGCGGAAATTAGCGGAAAATTATGGTATGCAATAGAGGCCGGCAATATCCGTGCAATCGTTTTCATGTTTTTTGTTTGTATCCATGCAGACAAATGGATACTATATCTTGTGAATTGAGCGGGCAGCCCGGTGTGATGGCGAAATCAGACGGTCATGGAACATAAAAGGGACGCTTGCGGCAATGCAATAGGGACAAATGCAATGCAAACATTGGAAAGCGACGAAAGGAGCAATCACAAAATGAAAAGCAATGTAATGAAGAAAATTGTGGCAATGACAATGGCGGGAGCGCTGGTCGTAGGACTGACGGCCTGCGGCGGAGGCTCATCCGATTCCGGTTCGGACAGTTCGGACGCAGGGAACGGCACGCTGACGATCACCAATGTATCCTATGATCCGACGCGTGAGCTGTATCAGGCATATAATGAGGCGTTCAAGGCGCATTATAAAGAAGAGACCGGCGAGGACATTGAAACGGTTCAGTCGCACGGCGGTTCGGGAAGCCAGGCGCGTTCAGTCGTTGAGGGTGCGGAAGCGGATGTCGTTACGCTGGCGCTCGCCCACGATATCACGCTGATCGAGCAGGCAGGACTGATCGAGTCGGGCTGGATCGACGAATTCCCTGAGAATTCTTCCCCGTACACATCGACCATTGTTTTCCTGGTGCGTAAGGGCAATGAAAAAGGTCTTAAGGATTGGGACGATCTGACAAAGGACGGCGTGGAGATCATCAACCCGGATCCGAAGTCATCCGGCGGCGCTTGCTGGAACTTCCTGGCTGCCTGGGAATACGCAAGCCGTCAGTTTGATGGTGATGAGGATCAGGTCAAGGAATTTATGACCAAGCTTTATGACAATGTAACGGTTATGGATTCCGGCGCGCGCGGCGCAACGACGACATTCGTGGAAAACGGACAGGGCGATGTCCTGATTGCATGGGAGAATGAAGCAATCGCGACGGTAGAGGAGTACCCGGATGATTACGAGATCGTTTCCCCGAGCGTATCGATCCTCGCACAGCCGAGCGTGGCGATCGTGGATGAGAACGCGGAAAAAGACGGTACGACCGAGCTGGCAAAGGAGTATCTGGATTATCTGTACTCGGATGAGGCGCAGCAGATCATCGGTGAGAACGGTTATCGTCCGTCCAATGAGGAGATTCTCAATTCCTTCTCGGACAAGTTTGACTTGAACATGGAGCTCTGCACGATCGATGATTTCGGCGGCTGGGACGCGGCATATGACACCTTCTTCAATGATGGCGCGATCTTTGACGAGATTTACAGCCACTAATATAATGAGTAAGGAATAACGATTTATCCGGCACCCTGCAGTTTCCATCCGGGAGGTTGCGGGGGTGCCGGATAAGTATATATGGAGACAGATTATGAGTAAAAGAATTATTCCGGGCTTTCATCTGACGCTTGGCATTACGATTACTATGCTGTCCCTATTGATACTGATACCACTGGCATCCGTTTTGGTCTATTCTCTCCGGATCGGACCGGCACAGTTTTTTAAGGTGGTCACGGATGCTACGGTGGTAGCAGCGTTTGGGACAAGTATTATCTTTTCCTTTATCGCAGCGGTCATCAACACGGTTTTCGGCGTCATTCTGGCGTGGGTGCTGGTGCGCTACGAGTTTCCGGGAAAACGGATCTTAGACGGACTTGTGGAGCTGCCGTTTGCCCTGCCGACCGCGGTTGCGGGCATTACGCTTTCCAAGATGTATTCGACGACCGGTGAGCTGGGCGCGCCGCTGGCAAAGCTGGGCATCTATGTATCCTACACCCACTTGGGACTGACGGTGGCGCTGATCTTTATCGGGATTCCGTTTGTTGTCCGCGCGATCCAGCCGGTATTGGAAAAATTCAATCCGGCCTACGAGGAAGCGGCGTACATTCTCGGCGCTGACCGCAGGGTGACATTCCAGAGAGTAATCCTGCCGGAGCTTGGACCGGCGATGCTGACAGGCTTCGGGCTTGCGTTCGCAAGAGGAATCGGTGAGTATGGCAGCGTCATTTATATCGCGGGCAACAGCGCGAAAGAGCATACGCAGGTGGTATCCTATATCATCATGCAAAAATTGAATTATCTGGATTACGGCAGCGCAACGGCGATCGCGCTGGTCATGCTGATCATTTCGTTTTTACTGCTGCTTTTTATCAACATCGTCCAGGTATACCAGTCACGGCGGACATCGGGTGTCTATGAGGTAGCGTCACAGACGACCGGGGACGCGCTGCCCCAGCCACAGGCGGGACGGTATGTGATGATCGCGGTCAGCGTGGCATTCGTGCTGTTGATGCTTGTAATGCCGCTGCTGTCGATCATCCGCAATTCTTTGTCCAAAGGGTTTGCGTTTTACTTATCATCGCTGGATACGCAGTATGTGAAATCGGCATTTGCCGTGACGCTGATCGCGACGGTGCTGACGCTCATCGTCAATACCTTCTTCGGACTGGTGGCGGCATGGGTAATGACGCGGTTCCAGTTTAAAGGAAAGCAGGTATTGGCGACGCTGATCGATATTCCGTTTTCGATTTCGCCGGTTATCGCCGGACTGTCCTTTATCATGATGTTCGGACGGTTAGGCTGGGCGTTCCCGATTTTGGAGAAGATCAATGACACCTTTGGTACGGATATCCAGATCGTTTTCGCATTGCCGGGCGTGGTGCTGGCGACGATTTTTGTCACATTCCCGTTTGTATCGCGTGAGATCATTCCGGTCTTGAATTCGATCGGCACGGATGAGGAAGAAGCGGCGGCGCTGATGGGCGCAAAAGGACTGACGATCTTCCGCCGGGTGACGCTGCCGCATATCAAGTGGGCGCTGATCTACGGAATGATCCTCTGTACGGCGCGTGCGCTCGGCGAATTCGGCGCGGTCAACGCCCTTTCCAAGACGAGAGGCGTTACATTTACGCTGCCGCTGGAGATCGACGCGCTGTATCTGGCAGGCGACTCGGATTCGATCGTTGCGGCATTCGCCGTGTCATCGATCCTGGTCATTATCGCGGTTTTCGTACTGGTGCTGCGCAACTTCTTTGAGCACAGCGAAAAGCAGAAGATGGCTGGAGCCTAAAGCATGGGCATTACCTTTGAGGAGGCAATATTATGTATGTGGAATTAAAAAATATCAATAAAAATTTCGGTGATTTCCAGGCATCAAAAGATGTCAGCTTCGGGATTGAAAAAGGGCGGTTGGTCGCGCTTTTGGGACCGAGCGGCAGCGGTAAGACGACAATCCTTCGGATGATCGCCGGACTGGAAAAGCCGACGAGCGGCGACATCATCATTGACGGCAGGCGGGTCAACGACCTCTCTCCGTCCGACCGCGGCATCGGGTTCGTTTTTCAGAGCTATGCGCTGTTCCGGTATATGACGGTCTATGACAATGTGGCGTTTGGGCTGGAAATTTTGAAGACGCCGAAAAACCAGATCCGTGAGCGTGTCAATGAGCTGCTTGCGCTGACGGATCTGAAAGGGCTAGAGGACCGTTATCCGAACCAGCTGTCGGGCGGACAGCGGCAGAGAGTCGCTTTCGCAAGGGCGTTGGCACCGAATCCGTCGCTGCTGCTGTTGGATGAGCCGTTTGCGGCAATTGACGCCAAGGTGCGGCAGGAGCTGCGTTCGTGGCTGCGTGAGATGATCTATAAGGTAGGTATCACAAGTATTTTCGTCACGCACGACCAGGACGAGGCAGTCGAAGTGGCAGATCAGATCATTGTCACGAATAAAGGGCAGATCGAACAGATCGGCACGCCGACGGAGATTTATAAGACACCGCAGACCCCGTTTGTCTCGCAGTTCATCGGACAGGGCACAGTCATTGAGGATTATTACCGGCTGCGCGGATTTGAAAAGGGCAACTACAAGGGCGCGATCATCCGTCCGGAGTTTGTCGAGGCGTTCAAAAATGACAATGACCGTTTTGCGGATGTCGTCGGCATTTCCGAAAAGGGTACGATCACGGATATTCTGTTCCGGGGCAACTCGCTGGAGGTGCGGCTGGATGTGGAAGGCGTGCAGCTGGTGACGCACCGTTCGCTTGAGCGTCGTCCGATCGAGATAGGTGAGGTCATGAATGTGATCATCTACCGTGTCTATGCATTTGACGATGAAAGGGCATACCTGCTTGAAAATGAGGAACTGAAAAAGAAGGATGTCAACAATGTCCACCTGGAATCGTATCTGTATAGTAATGAAGGGTACTTTGTGGTATAACAGACTCCGTCTGTCATACCGCAGGGCAAAATTCATGTACCGTCGTCAAATCCACAAAATTGTGGATTTTCCTCGTGGTTTCATGGTATAATTCTTCACATGTCGATCAAAAAAATTGCTGAAAAAGCCGGGGTGTCCCCGTCAACGGTATCGCGGGTTTTGAACAATCCGAATTATCGCTGTTCATCGGAAGAACTGCGCCAGAAGATATGGCAGGCGGCGGTGGAGATGAATTATACCCCGAATGAGGCTGCCAGGCGGCTTAAGACGGGACAGGGCAGCGGACAGCAGAAGACCTATTATATCAATGTATTGTTGACGCATACCGACCAGCTCGCGATGGATCCGTTCTTCCGCGAGCTGTTGGACTGTGTGGAAACGGAGATCCACAGCCGGTTCTGCGCACTGTCCAAGGTATGGGTCAATTCCTTGTTTTCTGATGATGTGCGCTGCGCGGAAACGAATCTCGGCAAGCTGATCGGTGAGATGATCGATGAGACGGACGGGCACGCGGACGGGCTGATCATCATCGGCAGATGCAACAGCGATGCCTTGATAAAATGGAAGGAGCGCTACCGCAGCGTCGTGTCGATCAACCGGAATCCGACCGGCGGTCTGGTGGATGAGATTACCTGTGACGGAAGCGTGGTTGCGGATCTGGCAGTCAATCATCTGCTTCATCTCGGCCATCAGAGGATCGCCTATGTCGGGGAGTGCCAGGGCGAGGCGCGTTACCGCGGCTACTGCAGGGCGCTTGAAAAAGTCGGGATCGATGTCGTGCCGAAATATGTGTTTGACCGGAAGCAGGGACGGATCCGCGCGGACGAGCTGATCCGCTCGATGGCGGCTATGGAGCAGGCTCCGACCGGAATCTACTGTGCGAATGATGTGACGGCGGTCAGTCTGTTGTGGGCGCTGCAGAATATGCGGGGGCGGTATTACACGCCTTCGGTTATTGCGAGTGATGATATCGAGGAGGGCCAGCGGACCAGCCCGATGCTGACGACGGTGAGGCTTTTTAAGGAAGATATGGGACGGCATGCGATGTACCTGCTTCTTGACCGGCTGCAGGGCGGGCATGAGGGGATCATCCGTATGGATGTGCAGCCGCAGCTTGTCGTGCGCGGCAGTACCGCGCGGGCGGACGCGGACGGATGGTTCCAGTACTCAGGGTAATACAACCATACGGTTTTACATAATGTTTACCAAGGAGGAGAAAGATGAAAGAAAAGACACTGATCCAAAAATTTTTAGGGACATGGAATACGAAGACGATCGTAGGCGTCGCCATCGGCGCGGCATTGTTCGGCGTGCTGATGAACTACGGTTCGATCCGCGTCTTTACGAACACGAGCCTGACCACCGCGATGATCGTTCCGGTCATTGTGGGAGCGCTGTTCGGACCTCTTCCGGCAGCAGCTGCGGCAGGGATCGGCAATGTGATCGCGGATCTGATCGGAGGCTGGGGCTTCTGGTTCGACTGGTCGATCGGCAACGCGGTGCTTGGGCTTTTCGTCGGTGCGCTGCCGCTGTACGGCGCGTATATTGAGGACGGGATTTTTGAATTAAAGCATATGATCATCTATGCGGTCGTGGTCATTGTCGGCACGGCGCTGGCATTCGGTCTGGTGACACCGTTTTTCACCTATCTGTGGTACGGCGGCGAGCTGACGATCACGCTGTACCAGGGAGTTGTCGGTTCGGTATCCAATATCATTGTATTGCTGGTCGCGGGCATCCCTGTGCTGAAAGTGCTTGCGGCGAGAAACGCAAAGGCGAGCAATTTAAGAAGAGAGTAACATGGTCAGCGTGAATGCCGAAAGGGCAGTTTCGCGGGGGATGAGAGGTTTGACAGATACAAAAGGGATTTTCCATGAGCAGAAAACCGGTCATCGAATTTAAAGATTTTAATTTCCGTTACAAGACACAGACGCAAGCCACGCTGCACGACATCAGCCTTACGATATACGAAGGGGAAAAGGTGCTGCTGCTCGGAGCCTCCGGCTGCGGCAAATCCACGCTGGCGCATTGCGTCAACGGCCTGATCCCGTTTTCGTTTAACGGGGAAATGACCGGAAGCCTGAAGGTTGCCGGGGAGGAGACGCGGGAGTTGAGCCTGTTTCAAATGAGCGGGCACATCGGTACCGTGCTGCAGGATTCCGACGCGCAGTTTGTCGGTCTGTCGGTCGGCGAAGATATCGCCTATGCGCTGGAAAATGACAATATGCCGCGCAGCGAGATGCTGCCGAAGGTCTACAATTCCGCCAAGATCGTCGATATGCACCGGTTTTTGGAGCAGGTGCCGTACAACTTAAGCGGAGGCCAGAAGCAGCGGGTCGCGCTGGCAGGCATCATGCATGATGATGTCAAGCTGCTTTTGTTTGACGAGCCGCTGGCGGCGCTCGATCCGATGATGGGCAACTTTGCGATTGAACTGATCGACCGGATCCATCAGGATTATGGCAAGACCATTTTGATCATCGAACACCGGTTTGAGGATGTGCTTCACCGGTCTGTCGACCGAGTGGTGCTGATGGACGATGGGCGGATCGTGGCAGACACGACGCCGCAGGAGCTTTTGCTTGGTTCCATGCTATGGGAGTACAGCATTCGCGAGCCACTCTATATTTCCGCATTGAAGCAGGCAGGATGTTCGCTTCAGATGGCAAAGGACATTACCGATGTCAGGACAATGGATCTGTCGCCTTATGAGCAGCAGGTGCGGACGGATTTTGAACAGACGGCTGTATTGGAGCCAAAGGAACCCGGGGAGGTGCTGATCGAGGCGGAAAATGTTGGCTTCGGTTATGAGCAGGGCAGACCGGTTCTTTCGGATGTCAATTTTAAAATTCGCCGCGGTGAGCGGATCGCGGTCGTCGGCAAAAACGGAGCCGGCAAGTCGACGATCGCCAAATTGCTGTGCGGGATCATCCGTCCGACCGAGGGACAGATCCGTTTCAAAGGTGAGGATTATACGGCATTGTCCATCCGGGAGATCGGGGAGCAGCTCGGCTATGTGATGCAGAACCCGAACCAGATGATCGTCAAGGATATGATCAGTGAGGAGATCGGGCTGGGGCTGTCCTTGCGTGACCGTCCGCAGGATGAGATTGAAAAAAGCGTCGGTGAAGTTTTAAAAATGTGCAATCTCTATGAGATGCGCCACTGGCCGGTTTCGGCGCTCAGCTACGGACAGAAAAAACGGGTGACGATCGCGTCGATTCTGGTGATGAATCCCGATGTGATCATTCTTGATGAGCCGACGGCGGGGCAGGATTACCGCGTTTATACGGAGATTATGACCTTTTTGGAGCAGCTGAATGCGGAGTTTGGCAAGACGATCCTGTTCATTACGCACGATATGCATCTGGCGATCGAGTATACAGACCGCGCTCTGGTCTTTTCGGAGGGCACCTGCATCGGTGACGACGCGGTCTTTAAGATTTTAAGCGATGAGGACATCATACAGCGGGCGCATTTAAAGGAGACCTCTGTCTTTACGCTGGCGAAGCGTCTGGGGCTTCCCGCGGATGAGTTCACGGAGCATTTCATCAAAGCGGAGAGGAGAAAGCGGAGCGCATGAACAATGGATTCATTATCAATCTGATTCCGGGCGAGACCTTTCTGCACAAGCTTTCCGGAACGACAAAGGTGCGGCTGTTTTTTGTGCTGATCATTTATCTGATCATGTCTTTTGACATACGGCTGATCCTGCCGGTCTTTGTGGCAGGCCTGCTCGGTCTGTTCTCGCTGAAGACGGATGTGGCTGCATTGCGTTATATCATCGTGTTTGTCGTGGCGATGAACATTTTAAATATCGTGCTGTATTATCTGGCCAATCCGCATCTGGGCGAGCTGTATTTCGGACAGGAGACACTTTGGTTTCAGTTTACGGACCACTATATCGTGACATATGAAGAAGTGTGGTTTTTGATGTCCCGCCTGCTGAAAATGCTGGCGACCTTTCTGGTCTCGCTGGTATTCATTTTGTCGATCACGCCGAGTGAGATGGCTGCGGGGCTCTACAACTGCGGCATCCCGTACAAGATCTGCACGGTCGTGGAGCTTGCCTTCCGATATATTCCCGATATTTACAGGGACTACCAGAATATCAAGGTTTCAATGCAGGCGCGGGGCGTCGAATTGGATTCCCGCAAGGCAGGAGTCATCAAGCGCTTAAAGCAGACGATATTGATTCTGATCCCTCTGATCATTACCTCGTTTGACCGCGTCGGGGACATTTCCAATGCGATGGATCTGCGTGGCTTCGGCAAGGGCAGGAAGCGGAGTTATTATTCGGAGCATGAGGCGACGGCGGATGATCAAAAGGTCAAAATTGTGTACCTGCTGATCGCGGTATTCGATGTGCTTTACATCGCGGCAAAGATCATTTACAAGATCCCCGAGGTCTGGTATCCGTGGTAGGGAACGGTTAAGGCAAATGCCGGGAGATGCTCTTCGGAAAATCCGGCTGTTGGCATTTTATGTAAGGAAAGGGATATCATTGAAAACAGGAATCATATTTGATGTGGACGGGACGCTGTGGGATTCCTCGCCGGAGGTCGCGGCATCCTGGGCAGAAGTGTTCCGGCGGCATCCGGAAATCGGCAGGGAATGCACGCCCGATGAGGTGATGGGCGTCATGGGCAAGGCGATGACCGAGATCGCGGCAATTTTTTTCCCGAAGTTTTCCGAGGCGCAGCAGAGAGTATATTTAAAAGAATGTGAGGACTACGAGCTTGTGTATCTGCGGGCGCATCCGCCGAAAGCGTTTGCCGGCGTGAGGGAAGTGTTTGAGGCGCTGGCAAAAGACTATCCGCTGTTTATCGTCAGCAACTGCCAGAGCGGTTATGTGGAGCTGTTTATGGAGCTTTGCGGAGTGGAGCGGTTTGTGACGGACATCGAGTGCTTTGGGAACAATCAAAAGCCCAAAGCGGAGAATATCCGCCTGATCGCGGAGCGGAATCAGTTGGAACGGTATTTCTATGTCGGGGATATCCAGAGCGATTACGATGCCACGGTGGCGGGAGGCGGCGAGTTCATTTTTGCGGCGTATGGCTTTGGCGAGATTGCCGCTGATGTGCCAAGGATCGAAGAAATCGGCGAACTGCCGGGGCTTTTAGGTCAATTATTGTCAGGCATATAGCCGTCTGACCGCAGGATCAATGGCTATATTTTTTGTCTAATTTAGCGAAGAGAAAAAGCATTTTTATCACATTTTTGCATAATTTTTACAAAAAAGTGATTGAAATGGCAATCTCAAAATGGTAGAATTGCATTCGTAAACAAATTTGGCAGTCCAAAATGGATTGCAGAGAAACATTTTCCAAAGGAGGGGTTTTATGAGAAAACCATTAGCAATGGCGATGGCTCTGACAATGGCAGCGAGCCTCGTTCTGGCAGGATGCAGCAGCAGTTCATCCACAGAGAGCACCGACAGCAGCAGCGATACGGCTGAGAGCACTGACAGCGGCAGCAGCAGCGGCGGCGGAAGCTCGCTTCAGCTTTTGAACGGCAAGCCTGAGATCGATACCCAGCTGCAGGAGCTGGCTTCGAAGTATCAGGAGGAGACCGGCAATTCGATCGAGATCATGACGATCGGCGGTACAGAGACAGCTTCTTCCAAATTAAAGGAATTGAAGCAGGCAGACGAGATGCCGGACATCTTCTTTGCGGAGGCAAAGGACTTTGCTACATGGGAAGGTGAATTGGAAGACATGACAGGCTGGGATTGGACAGAGGACACTTCCGCTGAGTATGTTGATTCCGAGATGGGCACGATCGGATTCCCTTACAATACTGAGGCATGCGGTCTTGCTTACAACAAGAACATTTTAGACGAGGCAGGCGTGGATCCTGCATCCCTGACTTCTCCGGATGCTTACAAGGAAGCATTTGAGACGATCGACAGCAAGAAGGATGACCTTGGTCTGACAGCAGTTGTTGCTTACGCTGCAAATGCGAACAACATCGGCTGGTCTACGGGTACACATATCTTTGGTCAGTATCTGGACGCTGGTCTTGAGCCGACCGACCGTACATACATCGACCTGCTGAACGACGGCGGACAGCTTGACGCAGACCGCTTCACGAAGTTCGGTGAGTTTATTGGCATGCTGAATCAGTATTCGGATGACGCTCTGCGCGTAGACGGTACTTATGATGACCAGGTGCTGGGCTTTGCTTCCGGCAAGTATGCGTTCATGACTAATGGTTCCTGGACAGGCGCAACGCTGACAGGCGATGATTCTGACGCTTATGAGGCAGCAGGCAGCTTCGAGTGCGGCTTCGCTCCTTATGCATTTGAGGACGGCATCAACACGATCCTCAATGGCGGTACCAACTACTGGACAGTTTACTCCAGCGGCAATGTTGACGGCGCAAAGGATTTCCTGAACTGGTTCATCGGCGACACAGCTCAGCAGATCATGGTCGAGGAAGCAGGTTTCATCAGCCCGTTTGAAGACTGTGCATTTGAGTCTACGGATCCGTTCGCGGCAGCAGTTACCGAGTGGCTGGCAGACGGCAAGTTCTCCGCATATCACACGATGGAGAAGAAGGACGGTCTGAACGACGCGACATCCGTTGTATTCCAGGAGTATGCAAAGGGTGACATCGCTACGGCAGAAGAGTTCACCGAAGAAGTACAGAAGGTCTGCACAGACTACTACGCAAACTAATCAAAAGCTTACCATAAGTCATTGGCGGGCGGCGGCAAGGGCTGCCGCCCGTTTTTTATCATTTAGGAGGTATAAGTATGAATGAGAATACTTCCGGAAAGCGCGTGACCTCGATCGCTTGCCTGGTGGCGGGCGTGGTTTGCCTGGTTATGGCATTGTATTTGGACTTTATGGCGGGAAAGGATCTGGATATTTTCTTCCTTGGGTTCAAGCTGTCAGGCATCCGTGGCGCTGCACTGGTCGTTGGGGCGCTATTGGTGCTCGCCGGATTGTACAACTATCCGACGGAGACGCACCATAGGAATATCATCAATTTTATCTTTTTGTTCCCGTTGCTGTTTACTTTTGCAGTGACGGTCATCATTCCGCTGATCCTCGGTATCGGCTATTCGTTCACGGACTGGGACGGTATCCGAATCAAGGAATTTGTCGGACTGAGCAACTACGCGCGGGCGATCCATCAGCCTGCATTCATCTATTCCATCCTGCTGACGGCGGGATTCGTGATCGTCAATATGATCCTGGTGAATGTGGTCGCGTTCCTCTTGGCGCTGCTTTGCTCGTCAAAGCTCAGGGGCGTCGGATTCTTCCGTGCGGCATACTTCCTGCCGAACCTGATCGGCGGTATCGTGCTCGGCTATATCTGGCAGTTCGCTTTTTCGAAGGTACTGGTCAATTTTACCGGCGCGCTGTTCAATTACCCATATTCGATATTGTCTGACACGAAGCTGGCGTTTATGGGAATTATCGTCGTTTATGTATGGCAGTACGCAGGCTACATTATGCTGATCTACATCACGGGTCTGAATACTGTTCCGCGTGAGGTGATCGAGGCGGCGGCTATCGACGGCGCAAATGCGGTCGACACGCTGTTCCGCATCAAGATTCCGATGATCGCGTCGACGATCACGATCTGTTCATTCCTGACGCTGACCAATGCGTTCAAGATGTTCGATGTCAACCTCGCATTGACAGGCGGTAACGGTACCGTGACCGACTTTATGGGTTCAAGACTGACAAACGGTACGGAAATGCTTGCCTTGAATATTTACACGACGGCGATCAACCAGAATGACTATTCGCTCGGGCAGGCAAAGGCAGTTATGTTCTTTATCATCCTGACAGCAGTATCCATTCTGCAGGTTAAGGTTACGAGCAGCAGGGAGGTGGAAGCATGAATACAGAACCGAAGACTTCAACCAAGGTTATTTCATTTATTGTTGCCACCTGCATCGCGCTCTACATTCTGTTTCCGTTTTATCTGGTGGTTGTGAACGCTTGTAAGGCACCGATGTATATTACCGAGAGCCCGGTCAGCATGAACGGTGTGTCGATATCACAGTTGTTTTCCAACTTGAATGATGTCATCCACAATGTGCATTTCCAGTTCTGGTATGCATTCGGTTCATCTGTTGTCATCACGGTGGTATCTCTTGTTCTGCTGGCGTTGTTTGGCGGCATGGCGGCGTGGGTTATCTGCCGGAACAAGACAGTATGGTCGACGGTGATCTACTTTGCGTTTATTTCATCGATGATTATTCCGTTCCAGGCAGTCATGCTGGCGTTGATCTCGACTTTCCGTGACGCGGGCAATTTCGTCGGGATCGCAATGCTGCGTTCGATTCCGGGCACGATTTTCGCTTACTGCGGATTCGGCGGCGCGATGACTGTGTTCATTCTGAACGGTTTTATCAAGGGTATTCCTTATGAGCTTGAGGAGGCGGCGTCGATCGACGGCTGCCCGCCTGAGCAGATTTTCTTCCGTGTGATCCTGCCGCTCCTGAAGCCGGTTATCGTGACGGTTTCGATCCTGAACGGCATGTGGATCTGGAATGACTACCTGCTGCCGTCCCTGCTTTTGGGCTCCAACAGTGCAGTCAAGACCCTTCCGGTTGCGATCCAGTCCTTCGTGGGCTCGTTCGTGACACAGTGGAATCTGATCCTTGCAGCGGCGCTGCTTACCATTACGCCTATGGTGATCATCTTCCTGTTTGCGCAGAAGCAGATCATCGCAGGTATGGTGGATGGTGCGATCAAGTGATTTCGGATATGTAATAAATGTGATTTTGATGAAAAGCTAGATCAAAAAGACCGGAGCGTGATGGCTCCGGTTTTTTTGTACTATCCTCCTCATTGGACAACAGATGAGAATGAGGAGAATTTAAGCAGAAAGAATGGAAAATCTGTAGTTCACCTGTCTTTGGTAAAGGTATCGATCAGGTGCGCAATAGCTTCTTTTTCTTCGTCCTTCAGCTTGGAGCTGTTGACGATATAGATGTCGTTGCTGCGGTTGCGGCCGACAAGAAAATCTATCGAACAATTATAAATGTCTGCCAGACGAACCAGTTTTTCAGCGGAGGGCGTACGATGTCCGTTCTCATAGTCCGAAACAAGTCCTGCACTGACACACAATTTGTCTGCAACTGTCCTCTGTGAGAGTCCGCTTTTTTCACGGCATGATTTCAGCCGTTCCCCTAATCCTTGAATCATTATTCATTCCCTCTTTTAAGTATTTTATACAGATATTGCTCTTTAAAAGTAAATATTATGCTCGCTAAAAGTATTAATTTATGCTATAATAAGGAATACAATTATCAAGGCTATGAATTCATAGGAGATATCATGCTTTCGGTAAACCGCCAGGAATTAAAATTTTTTATGACAAAGGCAGACAGTATTTCATTGCAGCGGCAATTGTCTGCTGTTTTATCGCCCGATGTGTTTGCGAAAAAGGGGTATTACCGGGTAAGGAGTCTGTATTACGATTCCTTGGAAAACATTGACTTTTATGAAAAACTTTGCGGAGAAAAGAAACGCAAGAAAGTCCGTATGAGGGTATACGGAAAAGATCCCGACACCATAAAACTAGAGCTGAAGGACAAGGACGGACCGTATCAGCAAAAGCTGAGCCTCCTTTTGTCCAGGGCAGAGGCGGATGCCATGCTCCGGTCAGACTACCGCTTTCTGCTTGAGAGAGAAGAGGAGCACGCAAAGCTCATATACATCATTGTGACGCAGGGGGCGTATTGTCCTGCCGTGATTGTAGAATATTACAGAAGGGCTTTTGTATATCCTGATTTTGATACAAGGATCACCTTTGATGAGAATATAAGGAGCTGTGACGGCCATCAGGACTTTTTTGCCAAGGAGCTGCCGTTTATGCCCGGCTATAAGGACGGTGTAATATTGGAAGTAAAATACAATGGAATTTTGATCCATTCTATTCAGAAGATATTGGAAGAGTATCTGCTCTTCCAAGTATCCGCCAGCAAGTATTCCATAGCCAGAGGAGGAGAATGATGTCAAAAAGTGATATTTTGGATTGGTTTACAGGCAACGCAGAAACCTTGACGACAGAGAGGATACTGTTTGTGTTTGCGGTGTCTGTGGCGGTAGGCATTGTTGTATTTTTGACATACCGTCTGGCGTACAGAGGGGTAGCGTACAGCGCAAAATTCAATGTGTCAAATGTGGCGCTGGTGCTGATATCGGCGACAATTATGCTCATGATCTCAAGCAATATCGCCATTTCGCTTGGAATGGTAGGCGCGCTGTCGATCGTGCGTTTCCGGACGGCAATTAAGGATCCGCAGGATACGGTCTATATATTCTGGGCAATTGTGGAAGGACTGTGCATCGGTGCGCTGCTTTACAAGCTGGCGGTCTTGTCGTCGCTTGTTATTGCGGCTCTTCTTCTTTGCGGGTCGTTTTACGATTCGGTCAGTAAGAAATACCTGATCGTTTTAAGGGGAACATCTTTTTCGCAGGATACTGTATTGGAAATATTGCAAAAACATTATCGTAAACACCGTGTGCGTTCCGCGAACAGCGAAAGCCTTCATATGGAAATGGTATGTGAGGTCACTTCCGGGAAGACTGTGAGCGAGGCTTTTATTTGTGAGCTGAAAGCGGTTGAAGGCGTCCACGGAGTGGACTGGCTGCTGGAGACAGGCGGACATGTGGGATAGACGGATTATCGCGTTGGGTGTCCTGTTCTTTGCGATCATGGCGTTTGTTTTTGTGTTTGAAAAGAGCGAGACAGAGCTTTGGATGGGATTGCCCATAGCGTCGGAAGAGGAACTCCGCGAGGTGTGGGGCGACGGCGCGTTTTATAATTCCTTAGAGAATGCAAAGAAAATCCTGCTATTTGACGGAAATGAAATGCCATACGATAAAGCTACGAATACATTTTATGTCACGCAGGATGCGGATCGGGAGGCATTTGACGGCAATTTCAGCGTAGCCCGTGATGGGCTGGAAGCGTATTTTCTGTCAGATGGATATGAAACGGCTAAAAGCGCTGGGATAGCTGAGGGGCATATTTATCGGATTTGGGTTTGTGATGGGGATTCGGCCGCAATATGCAATGTGGTACTGTCGGGACTGCCGCTTGTTTCGGTTCAGGCCGGGGATCTGCCGGAAAAAGAAGATGAGGCGGAAAGCGGGAGCGGGGAAAAGGATTCTGCAAATGCCGCGGAGTATGTGGAAGGAGAGATTGCTGTATGGACTGCGGATGACGAGGACTTTGGCGGAATAAGCAGCCGGATCAGCCATATGGAATGCAAACAAAGCGCGTCAGGAGAGACGATTACCTGTAAATTGCGCACGAAAAAAGATGCAGACAGCAAGAAAGTGTCCTTTTTGTCCATGGGGAAGCATGACGCATGGAAGCTGTACAGAGTTCCGGAGGCGGACGAGACTGGCATACGGATGATGCTGGCGTATCAGCTTTGGAATGAATGCAGCAGTCTGGATGAGCTTACCGCTCCGTGCCATTTCATCGAACTTGTGTTAAATGATAAATACCAAGGGCTTTGCATCCTGCGCCCCCGGACAGATGATGATTTTTTCGGACTTCCCGAGAAGGAGATGCTCATACAGACAGAGGATGTCGTTTCAACTGAAACGCTTTACGGCAAATACCGTCCGGCGAATGCGGCGGATTTCGGACTGTGGATTCAGGCAGCCTGCGCGTATACAAATCTTTTTGATGATATTGTCATTATCGATGACGGCAGGGAAAGTCTTTTCATGCCGGGAAAGCCGGAGTATGTCTTTGGCAGCTTTCCCGGAAGATATGCTTATCTGACATACAACAGTGAGCAGCGTGTGATAACGGCAGCGGATAATCAATGGGTGGATATTGAGGAAGCTGAGCTTGACGGAGAAATAGCATTGCGCTGGGCGGAGGCAAGGGACGGATTTTTAAGTGATAATGTTTTTTCTGCGGCAGTGCAGGAACGGATTGATGGATTGAGAAGAGCCGGACTTGCGGCGAGGAGAGGAATTGCGGATGACGGAACCATTGCCGCGTTCATTGACGGAGTGCGGCGCAGATATGCGTACATAGATCGTTACTATGAGGATAAAAGATAGATGCAGCATTTTTGTAGGATAGCAAAAAGAGGATTTGTGTTGCTTTTTGTTCTGGCCATTACCGGGATCATCGGCTGGCATTATTTTGGCGCGTCGGAAAGTGATTTTGCGGATGAAAACAGCAATGATGCGTTGATGCTTATGGAAGGGCAGGCGGAAGAGACAGCCGGGGATGAGATCGCAAATGAGCAGTCATCGGGCGGTCCGGTCATTCCGGATGATCCGGCACCGGATTATGTGGGGTTCTGTGATGTGGAATTTGTGATTGGAAATGGGGAAAGGTTAAGATCGGTCGAATTGTATCTGAACGGCAAGGAGGCATTCGTGTTTCTGCCGTCTTATGCCAGGCTGTCGGACATTTCCGTCAGCCTGCCGGATGAAGTCGCGTCATTGTCAATCAACGGCAGGAAGGTCAGAGATGGGCAGACATTAAGCAAGATACGCACAGATGAGATATACGATCTGTCTGTAGAGATGAACGATGAAGCTGAAGAAGCCGCGACAATTCGTACATATGATATGTATCAGCTGACTTTTATGCAGTCAGAAAATCTGCCCGCGCTGTATATCGATACGGCAAACGGCACGATGGACTATTTGAACCAGGACAAATCCCATTGGGAGCCGGGGGAGATGGTGTGTCTGACGGAAACAGGGGAAGTGGACAGTGAGGGTGATATCAGGAAGATTCATGGGAGAGGAAGCAGCTCATGGGGGAATAAACAAAAGGGATACACTTTTCATATGCAAAATATGACAAGCATTTCAGAAATGAAAGCGGCTACAAAGTGGTGCCTTATTGCGAATAGCTATGATGCTACAAAAATGAGAAATGCATTAGCGTATGCATTTGCGCGTGACATAGAATTACCCTATGCTATTGACTGCTGTTATACGGATGTATATTTCAATGGTAGATACAATGGGAATTATTTACTGTGTGAAGCAATTGAAGTAAATAAAAACCGGATGGACTCGTCGGATGTAGATGCATTGATTAAGATTGACCGACTGGGACCGGGGTCGGTATATTTTTCATGGGACAATGGAACATTGGAGGTTTTATACCCTACAGATGCTGAAAGCAGATTTTATGAAAACCTGCGAAAGAGGATGAATTATATTTTCACTAAAATTGAAAATTGTGATTCACTTAAGAAATATGAAAAGCTTAAGGATTACATAGATATTGATTCTTTTGCAAAAATGTATTTGATAAACTTTATGACGAGTGAAACAGACAGTAATGCATTAAGTACATTTTATTATTATAAGGTGGATGAGGATAAGCTGTACTCCGGTCCGGCATGGGATTATGATTTGGGATATGGTGCGGAACAGGATGGCAGAGGAAGATATTATACTTATAATGGTTATGGCAGTGGACCATCCGAACAATTGATTTACAATGAAATGTTTGCAAATCGGGTTGAGGAAATTCTAAGGGATTATAATTATGCAGTGCAAAACATTTTTATAAATCGAAATAAATATATGAGAATGATTCGGTCATCTTTACTTATGAGCCGTGAGTTGTTTGGAAATCAATCTGGTGGATGGATGGTTGAAATGGGAGTTCAAGAAGCAAATGAATATTATCTGGATGATTTTTTGAACAAGAGAATACATCTGATGTATAACACTGTTTTTCATCCTGAACAATATCATCGTATCACAATTGGTGGAAGGATATATTGGTTAAAGGATGGAAATGTGATACCAAAGGATTTTGAAGAATTTCTGTGTGGAAAAGATGGGCATTTGAGGTATGAAAGCGGATTAACATACTTGAGGGATCAGCCTATTAAGTGGGATATAACACTGTATCCCCCTGTTGCTTCAGAAGCACCTCTTGCAGAATCAACAGAAAGCGTAATCCCTCCAGAAGCACAGCCTTCTGTTGAATCTATACCTATGGCAACGATAACAAACGATCAATCTGAAGAAAAAGGAGACATCATTATGGCATTGTTGGGAATCATACTTCTTGCCACGCCGGGCGTCATATCCCTTTTGGTCAGCGGCGGATTAAAGGCAGTAAACAGAGCGAAGATACCAGAAATAGTGCTGAGCTATCTGGTGTTTGAATTCCTGACCATACTGATTTCCTATGGCATCATTACCATGCTGAAAGGCTCCGTCACCATTTCTTTTGCAGGGATCAGTCGCGGCGAGAACTACACCATTTTCCACAGCAATGTGGTTTTCCTGATGGCAATGCTTTTCCTCATTTCCTCTGTTGCATTGGGACTGCTGAAGTATTACTTCAATTACATTAAAGATCGGCTTGTCGGCAGCCTGCCGTTGCCGGAAGCTTTCACTAATGGTCTGGTTCGGGAGAAAGACACTGATTAAATATGGCAAAAAGACAGGAGTCGGTGATATGGCCGACTCTTTTTGTTGAAAAAATAAGTGTGATGATTGTAATAGCAAAGTGATAAAGTTTTTTGGAAGAGTGGAAAAGCAGATTGACCGTTGGACGCATTTATGCTATCATGTTTTTGAATTTGAAGAGAGAGTATGGGGATAATGGATGTATAACATTGATTTCTATCGAACTGAAAATGGTGATTGTGACATAGAAGAGTTTCTTGATGATCTCCGGAGCCGTGCGCCGACAAATAAAGATGCACGTATCCAGCATAAGCAGGTTGCCCAGTATATACAGTTCCTTGAAGATTATGGTACGAGACTTGGCGAAAAGGTAACAAAGCATCTTGAGGATGGCATATGGGAACTTCGCCCTGGTAATAACCGTGTAATGTTCTTTTATTATAAAGATGATACATTTGTACTTCTGCATCATTTTCGTAAAAAGACACAAAAGACTCCCCAAAGAGAAATTGAAAAAGCAAAAATGGAGCGTGATGATTGGATAACCAGGATGGGATGAATATTATGAGTGATTGGGCAAAATATAAAGAAAAAGTGAGAAATATAAATCCGGAAATCGGAAAGGATCTTGATGAAGTAGAAGAAGTTTCGACCATTGTGGGGGCAATGATTGAGCGGAGACATAGCCTTGCATTATCGCAAAGAGACTTGGCTGAATTATGTGGAATGCCTCATTCATCTGTTGCAAGAATTGAATCGGGAAAATCAATTCCAAATCTGTCAACACTGCTTAAGATATTTCATCAGCTCGGATTGAGCTTTACAGTACAACCTACTATGAATATGATAAAATCGGTAAAATAATTCTTAAGCAGAAAGGGAGAGGATATATTATGATGATGACATTCGAATATTCTTATGAAGAATTAGTCAGAATGAAAAATTTAGCAAAAGAGAAAAAAGATGATCTTTTGATGACGATGGATGATAAAGAACTCGTAAGATAGGCAATGATATAAGGGCTGTTGTCAAAAACAGCTGTTGCATAAAAAAGACTGTGCAGGAAAAGAGATATTTCTGCGCAGTCTTTTTTGTGAAAATTTCTGATCACTCTCTTGACAATGATGAGTAAAGTGAGTAGAATGAGTAGAAAAGAAGAGGAATGAGGAGAAAGAAGGTGAAAGCATATGCGTGAGAGTGAAAAGATTGAATTTAAAGAGATATTTATTGATGAGATCAAGAAAGAAGCGGTTGCTTTCGCAAATTCCCAGGGCGGCGTGATTTATGTCGGTATTCGGGATGATGGTGAAGTGATTGGTATTGACAATAGTGATGAGATCATGCAGAAAGCAGCCAATATGCTCCGAGATGCAATTCATCCGGACATTACCATGTTTGTGCATTATCGGATAGAAAACATGGAAGGCAAAGAAGTTTTAGCAATAGAAATTCAATCCGGCACGGACAAGCCATATTACATATATAAAAATGGATTGAAGCCATCGGGTGTGTATATCCGGCAGGGCTCATCGTCGGTTCCGGCATCGGAAAGTGCGATTCGGCAGATGATCAAGGACACAGACGGGGATGTGTTTGAGCAGATGCGTTCATTGGATCAGGAGCTGACATTTTTAGAAACGGAACAGAGATTTTTGGAAAAAGAGATTGATTTCGGCGGCAGCCAGCGTCAGACATTGGAATTGATCAGTTTGGATGGACAATACACCAATTTGGGTCTGCTGCTGTCAGATCAATGTCCGTTCACGGTGAAGTGCGCGGTATTTTCCGGAAAGGATCAGAGCGCATTTCAGGACAGAAAGGAATTTTCGGGCTCGCTATTAAAACAGCTGGATGAAGTGTACGCTTTTATTGACCAGCACAACAATTTAAGCGCCAGTTTTAGCGGTTTGTACCGGAACGATACAAGAGATTATCCGGAGTCTGCCATTCGTGAGGCACTGCTGAACAGTTTTGTGCACAGGGATTATTCCTACAGCGCCAGCATTCTGATCAGTATTTATGAGGACAGGATTGAGTTTGTTTCCATCGGAGGATTGATAGATGGGATTGGGCTGGACGATGTACTGGCGGGGTTATCTATTTGCCGGAACAGGCAGCTGGCAGATATTTTTTACCGTCTGGATCTGATTGAGGCTTATGGAACGGGATTGCCCAAGATTGTCAATGCCTATTTGGGTTCGTCTGTCCGGCCGGAGTTTCTGACAACGCAGAATACTTTCAAGACGATCCTGCCAAATAGAAACAAAAAGAAGCAGGCTGATGTTCTGAAGGAAAGGACTTTTTTGGATCATATACAGATGAGCAGAAAGCAGGAAAGCCCTGAGCAGCGCATTGCAGATTATTTAGCAGAGCATGGCAGCATCAAGCGGAGTGAGGTCGAAAAGCTGCTGGGAGTCAGTCAGGCGACATCAGGCAGACTTCTCAAGCGGATGATGGAAGATGGGAAGCTTTACCGTTCGGGGAATGGAAAAATGGCACGGTATGAGTTGATGTGAGATGCGTCATATGTTTAGTTGACAGAAAGAATAAAATGGTTAGAATGAAGAAAAAGTGAGGAGATTGGCATAAAATGAAGTTCAATATCCCGGATCGGGTGAAAAAAGACATTTTCTCTGCGGCGAAAAAATTTGATCTTCAAAAGATCATTCTGTTCGGTTCGCGGGCACGGGGAACGAACAGGGGCCGGAGTGATATCGATCTTGCCATCAGCGGGGGAGATGTTGACGGTTTTTACTGGGAAATGAATGAACGGGCACACACATTGCTTTCTTTTGATATTGTGGAATTAGACAATGGGACTTCTGATGAGTTAAAAGCAGAATTGGAGAGGGAAGGGATTGTCATATATGAAAAAGATGGATAATTTTCTCAACTGCCTTGATGTACTGAAAAGGGCGGATTTTAAGCAGGCAACGGAAGATGAAATTTACCGGATGGGGATTATCGGACAGTTCAATCTGACTTTTGAACTTGCTTGGAAGGCTTTACAAGAGGTATTGCGCCTGCATTCCGTATCCGGAGCGGAGAATGGTTCGCCCAGAGAGATTTTGAAGCTGGGATATGCGAATGGATTTGTTGATGATTCCCAGGCGTGGCTTTTGATGTTGAAGAAACGCAATTTGGCTATTCATATTTATGATGAGGAAGAGGTGGATGAGCTGATTGTTTTAATTCGTGACAGTTTTATAACGGCGTTTGGGAGGTTGGCGGATTTGTTGGAGAAAAAATTGGATGAGGTCGAAGAAAGCGATTGGGATGACAAACAGCTATAGCAAATAGCTTACGCAAAACTCCTTGCAACAAAGAAAGGATACTGTTAGAATAACAGATTATGAGATTATTTGATTTGAACAGTCCGCTGATGGACGCGCTGCGGAAGTTTTCGGATATCGTATTTTACAATCTGCTGTTTTGTCTGTTTTCACTGCCAGTCGTGACGGCGGGAGCATCGCTGTGTGCTTTGTGCGAAGGGATGCAGAAATTGGCAGCGGGAGAGGATTCTGACCTGCCGGTGTTCCGGACATTCTGGGGCACTTTCAAGCGCACTTTCAAGCGGGCGACGATTTTATGGTTCATCTGCATTTTTGGGTATTTCTTTTTGTCCAGCCTGCAATATGCGGCAGTGACGCTGTCCGGCGGTGCTGTCGGGACGAGCTATATGGTCACATTTTACGCGATGACGCTGCTTTTGGTGTTCGGCTTCCAGAATCTGTTTCCGTCACTGGCGCGGTGGCAGGATCTCGGCGTCGTGGCTCTGCTGTTCCGTACTTATCTGGTGGCGGGCGTGGGATTCCCGTGGACGATTTTGGGCATCCTCTGCACCGGAGTCTTCAGCTATGTGACATTAGGGATGAATATGAATGTATTCCGCTTCGGACTGTTCCTTTGGGCGGTCTGCGGGTTCGGGATCGTGACTTATCTGAGCAGCTTTTTCTTCCTGCGTGCGGCAGCCGGCTATGAGAAGCAGCAGGAAGTGCTGCAGGCGCAGAAGCAGGCAGCAGAAGAGACTAAAGAAAACACAGCGGAAAAGAGCGAATGATTTCAGTATAGAAACATTATGTAAGAAGGAGCAGGATATATGGCAAAGGAAATTTTGCAGGTAAAAAATTTACAGGTGCAGGTGGAAGAAAAAGAGATTCTGCACGGCTTGGATCTGTCTGTCGGCGAGGGCGAGGTTCATGTGATCATGGGACCAAACGGCGCGGGCAAGTCGACGCTCGGGTCGTCACTGATGGGCGATCCGCGTTATGAGATCACGGGCGGAGAGATCATTTTCCAAGGGGAAAATATCACCGGGGAAGCGACGGACAAGATCGCAAAGAAAGGGATGTTTCTGTCGTTTCAGAATCCGATCGAGGTGCCGGGGATTTCCCTGTCGAATTTCATCCGCAGCTCGCTGGAGCAGAAGACCGGTAAGCATATCCGTGTCTGGGATTTCAAGAAGAATCTCGAAAAGACCATGGAGATCCTCGCGATGGACACTTCTTACGCGGAGAGGGATCTGAATGTAGGCTTTTCGGGAGGAGAAAAAAAGAAGGCAGAGATCCTGCAGCTGTTGATGCTGGCACCGGCATTGGCGATCCTTGATGAGACGGATTCGGGACTGGATGTGGATGCAGTACGGACGGTATCAAAGGGGATTGAGGAATACAAGAAATCCGTCGGCGGCGCGCTGATGATCATTACCCACAGCACAAAGATTTTAGAGGCGCTTTCGGTGGACCGCGTCCATATCCTCGTGGAAGGGCGTATCGTCAAAGAAGGCGGCGAGGAGCTGATCGCGGATATCAATGAGAACGGATTTGAAAAGTATCTGTAAAAGCTTTGCAGCGGTGGATTATTCCAATTAGGTTTGTAATACCAGAGGGACAATTATGTCGGAAGAAAAGACTTATGTAGAAGATATTGACCGGAGCATTTACGATTTCCGGTATGAGGAAAATGACGCCTACAAGGTCGAGGAAGGGCTGACAGAGGATATTGTGCGGCAGATTTCCAGCGAAAAGGACGATCCGGAGTGGATGCGCGATTTCCGTCTGCATTCGCTTGAGGTGTTCAACAACACGCAGATGGTGGACTGGGGACCGGACATTGCGGGACTGGACATGGCAAATATCGTGACCTATGTGCGTCCGAATACCGACCGGATGCATGCGGACTGGGAGGAAGTGCCGACAGATATCAAGGAGACCTTTGAGCGGCTGGGGATCCCGCAGGCAGAGCGGGAGTCGCTCGCCGGTGTCGGCGCGCAGTACGATTCGGAGCTTGTATACCATAATGTCAAGGATGAGGTGGCGGCGCAGGGCGTCATCTATACGGACCTGGAGAGCGCGCTGCACACGGAGCATGCCAAGATGATCCGGGAGCATTTTATGAAGCTGGTTCCGCCGACGGATCACAAGTTTGCGGCGCTGCACGGCGCGGTGTGGTCGGGCGGATCGTTTGTCTATGTACCGCCAGGCGTGTCGGTGGAGATTCCGCTGCAGTCCTATTTCCGGCTCAATGCGCCGGGAGCGGGGCAGTTTGAGCATACGCTGATCATTGTGGACAAGGGCGCATATCTGCATTTTATCGAAGGGTGTTCGGCACCGAAATACAATGTGGCCAATCTGCACGCGGGCTGCGTGGAGCTGTATGTCGGGGAGGACGCGACGCTTCGTTATTCGACGATTGAGAACTGGTCAAAAAATATGTACAATCTGAACACCAAGCGCGCGAAGGTGGAAAAGGGAGGCAAGGTCGAATGGATTTCCGGTTCGTTTGGCTCACATGTATCCTACCTCTATCCGATGAGCGTGCTCGCCGGTGAGGGAGCGCGGGCAGAGTTTACAAGCGTGACATTCGCGGGCAAGGGGCAGAATCTGGACACCGGTACCAAGGTCGTCCACAGCGCGCCGAAGACATCGTCGTATATCAATACCCGTTCGATTTCCAAGGACGGCGGGATTTCGACATTCCGCAGCTCGGTTGTCGTCGCCAACGCGGCGAAGGAATCCAAGTCGGCGGTGTCCTGCCAGTCATTGATGCTGGATGACATTTCAAGGTCGGATACGATCCCTGCGATGGATATCCGCACGGCGGATGCGGATGTGGGACATGAGGCAAAGATCGGACGGATCAGCGATGATGTGGTATTTTACCTGATGAGCAGAGGGCTTTCCGAGGAGGACGCGAGAGCGCTGATCGTCAGCGGGTTTGCGGACAATGTCGGAAAAGAGCTGCCGCTGGAATACGCCGTTGAGATGAACAATCTGATCCGGCTGGAGATGAAGGGAAGCATCGGGTAATGTATGGTAATACTGTCAAAAACAGTGACAGTAATAAAAGGAGAAGCAGGAAGTGGCAGAGCAGAGAGCAAATACAATGACGATCAACCGGATACCGGCACCGACTTACCGCTGGCTTGCGATGAATGAGATCCAAACGGAAAGCTTCCGCGGCGTGGAAGCGGCAGCGGATATGGATGTACCGAATGGGATTTCTGTCGGTGAAGCGGCTTATGAAGCGGAAAATATTGCGACGGGCATGGGACGGGAATACGATACTCTGTTTACGGCGATAGACGGGATCAGGCAGAAGCGGTTTACCATACCCCGTGGCAGCCTTGTCACAGAGCCGGTCCGTCTGGGTTATTCGGTCGGGGATGCGGATGCGCTGGCTCCGGTATTTATGGAGCTTAAGGAGGGAGCCAGGTGTACCGTGGTTCTGCGTGTGGATGCAGAAAATGGCGCGATGGCGAGGCTGGCATCCCAGGTGCGTGCCCGCATCGGAAAGGATGCCAAGCTTACGATTGTCGAAGTTGTGACCGCGGCGGACAAGGAGATTTTCTGTGATATTGGCGTGGAGACAGCAGAGAACGCTTCTTTCCGTCTGATCCAGCTCTTTCTGGCGGGACGGCAGATATTCAGCGGCTGCCGCTGTGAAATGACTGGTGACCGTTCTTCGATGCAGGCGGATATTGCTTATCAGGTCATTGGTGATGACCGGCTCGATATGAATTATATTGCCAATCACATCGGCAAAAAGACGACATCACAGATGAATGTGTCGGGCGTGCTGCGGGACAGAGCGAAAAAGCTGTTCCGCGGGACGATTGATTTTAAGCGCGGGGCAAAGGGTGCCGTCGGCAACGAGCAGGAGGATGTGCTGCTGATCGATGACAATGTGGTCAACCAGACGATCCCGCTGATCCTTTGTGCCGAAGAGGATGTCGAGGGCAATCACGGCGCGACGATCGGCAAGCTTGCGGAGGATCTGCTGTTTTATCTGCGGTCGCGCGGGATGGATACCGCGGAAATCTATGAGATGATGGCACGGGCAAGGATTGACGCCGTGGCGGACAAGATCGCGGACGGACAGATGAGAGAGCATATTCGGCGATTTTTAGGCGAGGAACCCGATAGATCGACAGAAGAATGACGGTATGGAAAGTGTTTTCCAGACATAAACCGCAGGGAGCAGAATTTGAAAGCAGCAAAAATATCCAATTTTCCAGTATTAGACGAACAAAAGATCCATTACCTGGACAATGCGGCGACGACGCAGAAGCCCGGGTGCGTGATCACAGCGGCGGCGAATTATTACCGTCAGCACAATGCCAATCCGATGCGCGGTCTGTATGCCCTGTCAATTGCGGCGACGGATGCCTATGAAAAAGCGCGGCAGAGCGTGGCGGATTTTGTGCATGCGGCGGACAGCAGGGAGATCATTTTTACGCGTAACGCAACCGAAAGCCTGAACCTCGTTGCGTCAAGCTATGGCTCGATGGCACTGTCTGAAGGTGATGAGATCATCGTTACGATCGTCGAGCACCACAGCAATTTTCTGCCGTGGCAGCAGGCTGCAAAGCGGGCAGGGGCAAAGGTTGTCTTTTTTGAATGTGAGCAGGACGGCACGCTTTCCATCGAGACATTCCGATCGCTGCTCAATGAACGGACAAAGATCGTCGCGATGACGCAGCTTTCCAATGTATTCGGACGGTCGTATGATGTAAAAGCGTTTGCGGCCGCAGCGCATGAAGCGGGAGCGGTATTTGTCTGTGACGGCGCGCAGAGCGTGCCGCATATGCCGGTCGATGTGCAGGAGCTGGATGTCGATTTTCTCGCTTTTTCCGGTCACAAGATGTATGCCCCGATGGGGATCGGCGTCTTGTACGGCAAGGCAGCCTTATTGGAAGAAATGCCGCCGTTTTTATATGGCGGGGAAATGATTGAATATGTGACCAGGGAAGGCGCGACCTACGCAGAGCTTCCGCACAAGTTTGAAGCGGGGACGGTCAATGTCGGCGGCGCGGTCGGTCTCGACGAGGCGATTGCGTTTATGCACCGGATCGGGTGGGAAAAGATCATAAAAAGTGAGGACGACCTGACGGTTTACGCATTTGAAAAAATGCAGCAGATCCCGCACATTCACATTATTGGCAGCAGCGATCCGCTTGAGCACCACGGTATTCTGACCTTTACGATCGACGGCGTGCATCCCCATGATGTGGCGGCAATTTTTGATTCAGAGGATGTGGCTGTCCGTGCCGGACACCATTGCGCGCAGCCGCTGCACAAGCATTTGGGGCTTTTTTCGACGACGCGGGCGTCGCTCGCATTTTACAATACAAAAGAAGATGTGGACGCGTTCATTGACTGTCTGGCGTCCATCAGAGGGAGAATGGGCTATGAGTAAAACCTTTTACAACGAGATCTTGACCGACCACAATGTCAATCCGACGCATAAGCATTCGATCGAAGGAGCCAATTTTTCACTCGAAGGCGTCAATCCATCTTGTGGAGACGATATTGTCTTAAGCCTCAAGGTCGAGGACGGCATCATTACCGACGGCGGTTACGAGGGTGACGGCTGTGCCATTTCCCAGGCATCCGCGGATATGATGCTGGATCTTGTGATCGGAAAAAGCAAGGAAGAGGCGCTGCGGCTGTCGGATATTTTTCTTCGCATGATCAAGGATGAGATCACAGAGGAAGAGAAAGAAGAACTGGAGGAAGCGGGAGTCCTGGAGGATGTTTCGCATATGCCGGCGCGGGTCAAGTGCGCGGTGCTGGGGTGGCATACGATGGAGGAGATGCTGGCGGAGTAAATTTTGACCGGTTATTCTGCTCGGGAATATGGTCAGAGTTTCCCATCCACATTTTTTGCAACACATAAAACGGAGTGAGATATATGTCCCTGCAATTCATAATCGGTTCAAGCGGCAGCGGCAAATCACATAGGCTGTACGCCGATATCGTCGGGCACGCCGGGAAGCATCCGAAGCAGACGCATATTGTTCTGGTTCCGGACCAGTTTACTTTGCAGACACAGAGGAAGCTGGTAGAGCTGGCTCCGAAGTACGGGATCATGAATATCGAAGTGCTTTCGTTTGAGCGGCTGGCGTACCGGGTGTTTGACGAGCTGGGCACGGATACGGCTGATGTGCTGGAGGACACCGGCAAGGCTCTGCTGCTGCGCAAGGTCTGTGACGATCTGCGCGGAGAGCTTACGGTGCTTGGATCGGGAATCGACAAGCCCGGATTCATTGATGAGGTAAAATCCCTGCTGTCAGAATTTTCACAGTACGATATTTCCCCCGAAGCGTTGGGGGATTTTTTGCGTGTAGAACATATGGGCAGCAGCTATTATGGCAGGGTATCGGATATCCAAAAGATCTATGAGGCGTACCAGCGGCAGATGGAGGGCAGCTATATTACGGCGGAGCAGATTCTGTCCCTGCTGTGTGATGTGATCGGGGAGTCGTCGTTCGTGCGGGATGCGTATCTGGTCTTTGACGGTTACACGGGATTTACGCCGGTGCAGAACCGGCTGTTTGCGATGATGCTGCCGCTGGCGGATACGCTGCGGGTGGCGGTGACAATGGATGCGCGAGAGCCTCTGTACCGTAAAAGCGACAAGACGGCACTGTTTTCGATGAGCCGTGATTTTATTGGCGCGATGACAAGGCTCGCGAAGCAGACGGGCACGGAGACAGAAGAACCGCTTTTGTTGGAAGAAACAGGCGGATACCGTTTTGTGGAAGAGGGGTGTCTGTCCCATTTGGAGGCCAATTTGTTCCGCGGCAGCCGCGGGCAGACGATGCATGAGGAGCAGTGGCGGCAGGCAGAGGACGCGATCTTACTCTTTGGGCTTGAGGATACCAGAGACGAGCTGCTTTTTGCGGCTTCCGAAATCCGGCGAATGATCACCGAGGATCGGACGCTGCACTTTCGGGATTTTGCGGTGCTGTCGGCGGATATCAATGATTACCGCTATGCGATTGAAGATGTGTTCGGGGCGTTCGGCATACCTGTGTTTGTCGACGCAAAGGATGTATCGCTTCACGCGCCGTTTGCAGAGCTGGTGTCCTCGCTGGTGCATCTGTATGTACATGATTTTTCTTATGAGTCCGTACTGCGCTATCTGAAGTGCGGGTTTTCCAATGTGGACAATGACGATATCGACCTTTTGGACAACTACCTGCTGGCGACAGGCATTCGCGGATTCCGGCGTCTGTCGGGAGTGTTTGACCGCTACGCGGCAGGCATTTCGGCGGAAGAGCTCGTGCATTTAAATGAAGTGCGGACTGCATTTATGGAACCGTTTGAAGCAACGGGCGGTCTTGCCGCTGAGGCGACAGTTGAAGAATATACGAGGCGGCTCTATGAAATGATCGTGATGCTTTCCTGCGAAAAGAGGCTGAAGGAGCAGGCGGCAGAATGGGAAGAGCAGGGGGAGCACGATGAGGCATCCCGTATGCTGCAGCTTTATCCGAAGGTGATGGATTTATTGGACAAGCTGGTACGCCTGATGGGAGGCGTCACCGTCTCGGCCGACCGCTATGAAAGTATTTTAAATGAGGGTTTGGACGCGCTTAAGATCGGTGTCATTCCGCCGACTCTGGACGCAGTGACTTTTGGCGATATGGAGCGGACGCGGGTCGGTAAGATACACACGCTGTTTCTGATCGGAATGTCAGATGCCCGCGTGCCGAAACGGTTTGAAAGCGGAGGGTTGCTTTTGCAGTCAGAGCGCGAGAGGCTGTTGGCAGAGGATATCGTGTTGGCGCCGACTGACCGGGAACGGGTGTTCTTGCAGCGATTTTATCTTTACCTGGCGCTTTGCCGTCCGACGAGGCGGCTGATTCTGACCTACCCGAAGCTGGGCAGTGAAGGAGAAGCAGTCGGGGAATCTTATTTATTGGCAACAGTGCGAAAACTGTTTAGTGGAATGGAGATTCAACAGATCACAAAAGAAGAGCTGCGTTTTCTGGCGGTGAGTGAGGATACGCTTGCCGAGCGCTTGTCCGATGCGCTGAGGGAATATATGAAGGGGCAGCTTTCGCCCGAATACGAAACGGCGTTTTACGGCATGCTTTCTGTCTTAAAGGAAACGGATCAGAGCGTGTATCAGAAGCTGCTTTCCGCTGCGGGATTTGTCTATCGCGGCGCGGCAATTCCCAGAGCCGTTATGGAAGCGATCTACTCCCGGACGCTTTCGGTATCGGCAAGCAGGCTGGAAAAATTTGCCGCCTGCGCGTATGCGTATTTTTTGCAGTACACGCTGGAGCTTGCCGAGAGGCAGGAGCATACGCTTGGATCGGTGGACATGGGCAATCTTTATCATGAAGCATTGGAGAGGTATGCACAAAAAATTGCAGACGGCGGGCTGGACTGGTTTACGGTGACGCAGGAGGAAAGCGACGCGCTGCTGTCTGAAAGCATTGAGGAAACCTACCGGGCGATGAAGGATGTACGGATCCTTGACAGCGCGCGGGAGACCTATATTCTGGAACGGATGCGGCGCACGCTGCAGCGGACGGTGCGGTCTTTGACCAGTCAGGTGAGGCAGGGGAAATTCACGCCTAAGAGGTTTGAGGTGTCTCTGTCCGAGATGTCGGGACACAAAGCGGAATACGCATTGCCGGATGGCGGTTCGATGAAGCTGTCGGGGATTATCGACCGTCTGGATACCTATGAGACGGATTCGGATGTCTATATCAAGATCATTGACTACAAGTCGGGGGCAAAGGATACGAACCTGTCCGATGCCTATGAAGGTCTGCAGCTCCAGCTGATCCTGTACTTGAAAGCGGCAACGGAGGGCGCGGGCAGGGAATACCCCGGCAAGCATGTTGTTCCGGCGGCAGTCTTTTATTATCAGGTCAAAAACCCGGTGATCGAAGTGGCAAAGCAGCCTTCGCCGGAGGAATTAGAGAGGCTGATCGAGAAAGAATTAAGGGTACGGGGACTAGTCTGTGAGGAAGAGGCGGTTATTGACGCATTGGACCGCGGATTGTCGGAGGCGATGGCAAATCACGAGAAATATGCGTCAACCGTGATTCCCGTGGAAGTGAAAAAGGATGGGAGCTTTACAGCGGCAAGCCGTACCGTCAGCGAAGATGATTTTGCCGTTATGGGGGATTTTGTCGAATATAAGGCTGCGTCAATCGGCAATGCCGTCATGAACGGGGAAACGGCTGTTTCGCCATACCGGAAGCAAAATGGCACAAGCGGCTGTGATTATTGCCCGTACCACAGTGTCTGCGGATTTGACACAAAGCTAAACGGCTTTTCATTCCGGCGGGTGCTGGAGGAAAAGGATGTGGATACGGTACTTGGGAAGATGCGGGAACAGATGAAAGCCGCGCCGGAGAATGAAGAGCAAAATGGCACGGGCAGACAGTGACAGCAGGAGTCGGCAAACTTTATGGAATGGACGAAGGAACAACAGCAGGTAATCAAACAACGGCATTCGGATATCCTTGTCTCGGCGGCGGCGGGCAGCGGGAAAACGGCGGTGCTGGTCGAACGGATCATTGCCCGCGTGTGCGATAGAAGCGAGCCTGTGGATATCGACCGTATTCTGGTCGTGACCTTTACCAAGGCGGCCGCGCGGGAGATGAAGGAGCGGATCTATCTGGCGTTGGAGAAGGCGGCTGCGGCAAATCCTGACGATGAACATCTGGCCATGCAGCTTGCGCTGGTTCACAATGCGCAGATTTCTACGATTGACGGATTCTGCCAGTATCTGATCCACAACTACTTTCACGAGATCGGACTTGATCCCGCAAGCCGTATTGGTGATGAGGGCGAGCTGGTCCTGCTGCAAAATGAAATCATGGAAGCGCTGTTAGAAGAGCAGTACGAAACGGCAGATGCGGATTTTCTGGCGCTGACCGACGCGTTTGCAAGCCGTGACAGAGATGACGCGGTTGTCGGGATGATATTCGGCCTTCATGAGACGGCAATGTCCTATCCCTATCCGCATAAATGGCTGGCAGGCTTGTCCGGAGCATACGAGGCCGAGGATGAAGATATGCTGGCGGCATCCGGCTGGATGACGGAATTGGTTTTATATTGTAAAGGACTGCTTGCCGGACTGCAGACTGAAGCAGGACAATTGCTGGCCGAGCTATGCGAGGGAGGGCAGGAGCATCCATACGCCGAAGCGGTCCGGGCGGATCTTCAGCTGATCAGCCATCTGCTGGCATGTGAGGACTACCGCGCGCTGCAGCAGGCATTTTCCGGGATCCGCTTTGCGGCACTGAGCAGAAAGAAGCTGCCGGATGAGGATACGGATGAGAGGGAGCGGTATAAAAACAGACGGGATGCGGTCAAAAAAGAATTGTCCGCAATCCAAAAGGATCTGCTGGCAAAGCCGCTTTCCGAGGTGTATACGGAGCTTGCGATGATGGCACCCTATGTCCGGACTTTGCTCGCGCTGACCGCAGAGTACGGCAGGCGTTATGCCGCGGCAAAGGAAGCGCGGGGAGTCATGGATTTTTCGGATCTGGAGCATTTCGCTCTGTCCGTTCTTGTCGATGAAAAGACCGGAGAAAGGACGCCCGCGGCGCAAAAGCTTTCGGAGTATTATGCGGAAATCATGGTAGATGAGTACCAGGACTCCAATTTCCTGCAGGAAATGCTGCTGTCGTCAATCACAAAGGAAGCGGACGGGGCACATAATTATTTCATGGTCGGGGATGTCAAACAGAGCATTTACCGGTTCCGTCAGGCGCGTCCGGATATCTTTATTGGCAAATACAGGCAATTCGGCGGCGATGATCACAATGAGACATTGATCGGGCTTGATAAGAATTTCCGAAGCAGGGCAAGCGTGACGGATGCGGTCAACGCCGTGTTTTTTCCGATCATGCATCCGGATATGGGAGGCATTGAGTACGACAAGGCGCAGTCGTTAAAATGCGGGGCAGCGTATCCGCCTGATGAAACGAATGCATTTGTGACCGAAATTTTAGTATCGGATGCGGAGGAAATCGAGGCGGGTGAGTTTGACAGTAAGCACGACTACGAAGCGGCAGTGATCGCTACGCGCATCCGAAAGCTGCTGCGGGAAGCAGAAGTTACAGACAAGGAGACGGGAAAGCTGCGGCCTGTGAGGCTAGCTGATATCGCGATACTCCACCGGAGCGCGAACGCAGTCGGACGGAATTACCAGGAGATCTTGAAAGGGTATGGAATACCGGCGCAGATCGTATCGGTGACCGGATATTTTTCGACAATCGAAGTGGAGACCATGCTGGCGCTGCTGCGGGTGCTCAACAATCCCGCGCAGGATATTGCGCTCGCGTCGGTGATGAAGTCTGCGCTGTTTTCTTTTTCCGATGAAGAGCTGGCAAGGATGCGGGCGGCATATCCGAAGGAACCGTTTCACCGCGCCGTAAGGCAGTACGCCGGGGAAACGCGGGATGAAAAGACAGTTTCCTTTTTGGAAAAGCTGTCGCGCTGGCGGGGGCAGGTCGGAAGGATGCCGCTTTATGAATTGCTGTCGGGGATTTTGCGGGAGACACAATATCTTTCTTATATTTCGGCATTGACCGGCGGTGATGTGCGGCGGAAGAACATCGAAAAGCTGATGGAACTGTCCGTTGCTTATGAGAATACGAGCTATAAAGGACTGTTTTATTTTGTGCGCTATATCGAGCGGCTGCAAAAATACGAGCAGGATATGGGGCAGGCAGGTACGGGAAGCACGGAGGATGCGGTATCGATCCTGACAATCCACAAGAGCAAGGGGTTAGAGTATCCGGTGGTCTTTTTGGCAGGCTGCGGGCAGAAGTTCCGGAACAACACCGACAGTATGGTGCTGCACCCTGATTTCGGGATCGGACTGCACGCGATTGATGTAAAAAAGCGGACGAAGCAGAATACACTGTACCGCGCGTTTCTTTCGCGGTTGAATACGCTGGAGGAACGGGGCGAAGAGCTGCGTGTGCTCTATGTTGCGATGACCCGCGCGAAAGAAAAACTGATCGTGACCGCTGTGCTTTCCAATATGGAAAAGACGTTTGCGCAGAAGGAAGCGGCGGAGGATGGCAGTCTGCCGTTGGTACGGCGGCTTCACGCGTCGAATTATTTAGAGCTGATGCTTCCGGGCACAAGACGCAGGCCGGGGCTTTTTGCGGTGCAGACTGTGACGGCGCAGGATCTGATCCTTGCAGAGGTTGAGGAACAGGCCGGACAGCAGCAGAGACTTATAGAGCTGCAAAGCAGAATGACTGAGGTTTCCGAAGCGAACAAGACTGACTGCATCCGCCGGATTTCGTTTTCGTACCCGCATCCCATTTCGTCCGAGACAAAGGTCAAATATTCGGTATCCGAATTGAAGCGCCGGGCGATGGCGGAAGCGTTTGCGGATGAGGAGACTGAGAATCTGTTTGATGTGGAAGAGGAAGAAGCTTATGTGCCGATGTTCATTTCGGGCAGGAAACCGGTTGTCGAAGGCGCGCAGAGAGGTACGGCGGTGCACCGGTATCTGGAGTGCTTTGATTTTACGGTTTCGCTGACAGACAAAGCGTACCGCGGACAGTTGTCCGTGATGCGGGAGGACGGCAGACTGTCCAAAGATGAAGAGGCGCTGCTGCCGGAGCAGGAGATTGTTACCTTTCTGCAATCGGATCTGGCAGGGCGGATGCATTCGGCGGCAGTCGGGGAGCATCTCGAAAAAGAGGCTGCGTTTGTGATGGCGGATGTGCCGTCGCATTTTATTGATGAAGCAGAGCCGTCGGACGAGGAGCCGATTTTGGTGCAGGGGATCATCGACGTATTTTTTGAAGAAGATGACGGGATCGTGCTGGTTGATTACAAGACCGACCGCATCCGGACTGGAGAGGAGCTGATCCGGCGGTATGAAAAGCAGATGCGGCTTTACGCCGACGCGCTGGAACGGACGCAGGATAAGCGGGTGAAGGAAATCATCTTGTACTCCTTCGCGCTGGGGGAGAGTGTTCTCGTGGTATAACGATAATATTGAAAATGGATCCAGACGGGAATCAATACTTTGTACAGTCGCTGGAAGTGTTGAAATCTTGGTAGCACAATGATAAAATCAAGTCGGTGCTGCCAAGACGGTAGGCGGTTTGGCCCGTTTGAACTTCGGGGAGTATGCGTGCTTCTATCGGAAAGGAGGGCTGCTTATGGATGTGGGTACTTTGGTAGGCGTTATTGCCTTGTGCGTCACTTGCTTTATGGCAGGCGTACAATACGGAAAAGACCATAGAAATAAGGAATAGCCGCCCCCACCCAAGGACTGCGGCTATTTCGTAACTCTAGTGTGGGCTAACCGTCTGCTAGATGGTAGCACCTTATATGTAGATAGTGTAGCATATTTTCTATAGATTGACAATGGAAAAATTAGTGTATGCGAAAAGGAGAAATCTATGTTTGACGAGGATGTTCTGAACGCATTTTTAGAGCAGCAGGGAAAGCTGTTTGAAGAGCCGGTCTGTGACACACCGGAGGGAGCGGAAGCTTTTTTGGAGGATGTCTGTGCCGTAGTCTGTGAAAATGAAGACGAGGTGCTCGAATATCTGGAAGAGGAGATGGACACGACGGAAATCTCAAAAGATGAAATCACAGAAATTGAAGAAGTGTTTGCCGTTGGAGACGGACGGTTTTTAGTCGTTGAGGGCTGAGATGAAAAAGCAAAAATGCATTGCAGTGATAGTGGCGGCGGCCATTCTGCTGTCCGGATGTTCGGTGGCAGGAAAAACAGTATTCTTTTCTTTTGCAGGACCATTCACCGTTTTTTCAATAGGGCCGCTTTCGTGCGGACGAACCGAAGCAAAGGTCTATCTGGCGAATTACAAAAATCTTTATGGCAGGGTCGGCGATACGGATCTTTGGAACGGTGATTTTGATACGACAGAAGTGGAGGAAGGCGTCAAGACGGCGGCGATCAACCATTTATCCAAGGTCTATTCGCTTGATCTGTACGCAAGGGAGAACGATATTGAGCTGGATGAAGACGAAAAGAATCAGGTGGCAGCCGCAGCCAAGGAATACACGGATTCGCTGAGTGAAACGGATGTGGATGCGACCGGGGCAAATCTCGGCAGTATCCGCAAGATGTATGAGCATTACGCGCTGGCGGAGAAGGTCTATTCGATGCTGATGGATTCGGTCGATGAAGAGGTCAGCGAAGATGAGGCGCGTATCATGGATGCCTATGTGCTCTATGTGACGGACAAAAAGACTTACCGCAGGCTGGCAAAGCAGATCAAAAACGGGGCGACCTTTGAGCGTCTGGTTTCAAGCTTCAGTGAAGGCGACAAAGGAGAGGTCTCATTTGGAAGAGGGACCTATCCCGAAGAGGTGGAGGAAGTCGCGTTCGCGCTGGAGGATGATGAGATTTCCGACGGAATCGAAACGGACGACGGCTATTATTTTGTACAGTGCATCGACAAGTACAACGAAGAGCTTTCCGAGGAGAATAAAAAGAAGATCATCGCCGGACGAAAGGAAGACCTCGTACAGAATATTGTCAGCGATCAATATGACAAATACGACTCACAGATCAACACAAAGCTGTGGGAGCGGATGCATATTGAAACGAAAGATGATGTGCAGACAGATTCGTTTTTTGTGACGATTGAAAATTATTTATCGTATTGAACCTGAATTGAATGCAAAAAATAATGGTTGTGTCCTTTTTGAAATTCAAGTATAATCCCGTCTTTGACAGTTCAGAAGAGAAGAAGAGCCATTAACCCCTGTAATAGCAAGGGCTGGTGGCTCTTTAGAATTATGCGAAAATGTTGTATATGTGGTTTACTGCAAAATTTTCTTTATTTTTTTGTTCAGATCCTTGGGACGATAGTGGGCAAAGTCGATACCGAGTGATGTGAGCAGCTCCAATGCATCCAGTGTTTTGCTTCCGGTATAGAGAGCCATATACTCCATGTCGTGCACATTTGCGACATTCATAACCCTGAGCGTTTCAATAAGGTTATCAGTGGTTATATGTGTATTCTGGTCATCAAGCAGACATTCCAATAATCTGTATACAAGCAAAGCCATATAGCAGATCATAAAATGCGCTTTTATCCTTCTGGGTGCACTGTGGTTTATGGGTCTGCCATTAAAGTTCGTTTTCATTATGCGGAAGCAATCTTCTATGATGTAGCGTTTATGTGAGATTGCGAGTATATCTTTAGCAGGATCATCAAGGTTAGTTGCAACGGCATAATAACCATCATACTTTTCTTCTTCAGCTATTTTTGCTTCGTCAATCTCATAGGATATTTCCGCTTTTTCACCTGATTTTGTTTTGGAAATACGCTTCATGAATCGTCTTACATCATTAGGCCCCTTCTTTATTTCTTCGGGGTCCTTTGTCTGTATCAGTTTCTTCGCTCTTTCAATCTGACGGTTTCTGACAGTGCGCTGGTATTCCATCATCTTTCTTGAAAAAGTAACGATTATACGCTGTGGCAGGAGGGCTTTTACTTTCACGCGCCGGATTTTGCCGTTCTTCAGTATCTTGTCTTCGTACAGTCCCAGATCAACGGTTTTATCGGCTGTAAAAATCTTGTAGGCAAAGTCATTATACAGATCCCTGTTCTTTTCGTCGAAGCGGTCAAAGTTTTTCATTTTTTCTATGGAAACTTCAGAGTCATCAGAGAGGAGCCTGTAGTCGTTGTCATTAAAGACAGCCTGTTTCAATGTGTCGGATAATTTTTTGACAGACTGCGTGACGATGAAAGACCGGCCGCCCATACTGTTAAACTGGCGGATGTGATACGATCCGAGCCCGGCATCTGCACAGTAGATAAATCTTGAACTTCCTATCATCTTTGTGATCTCTTTTTCGAGAGGGATAGCGGTGACCTGTTCGCTGGTGTTTCCGGGATGAATACACATGCTTATCGGTATGCCGCGACGGTCCATGAATAATCCCATTTCAACAATGGGATTTGGTCTGTGTTCTTTACCTGGCCCATATTTCCTAAGTCCCTGTATGATCTCGCCCGTGACTTCGTCTATAATCTCTTCATCTTCAGATTCGCATTCACAATAAAAGTTTGTGCAGTCATAATATAAAACCGATGGGTCGCGTTCTATAACGTTGTTACTTTTCTGATAGAGCCAGGAAAGATAGCTGTCATAGTTTTCTTCCAGTATATCCATGAACCTCATTATATGCTGATAATCGAAAGACGGCTTTTCGTAGTAGGAATCAAGACTGTCCCAAGTACCAAGTTTGGACTTTGGGTCAAGTATTCTCGCATATGTAAGAAAGCGGAAGATAGTATAACAGTCAAATGTATTCTTCCTGCCTTCTGTAATAGAATTAAAGAACTTCTTTAACTGAAGGTCTTTCATGATGTTTTGGAGATAGAAATAGCCGATGTTTGTACTTGTTGACGAGCTCTTGTCATCATCAGAGGATTTTACCTTCTCATTAAAATTTACTTTTAATTCATAGTCTGCCTTGCCAACGCGGTATTCCTCGTTCATCTTCCGGATTTCTTCCCGGACATAAGCGAGAGGATCATCAGTAATCTTTAAGAGTTCTGAATGCTTGCCGAATTTTTTTACATTCCGTGTCGAGGTCTTTTTGCCGTTACGAAATCCCTGCTGGGCATAGTAGGTAGGGTCTTTGCTTTTTTTATCGTAGAATAGTTTCATATGCACCCCCATGCAAGATAAGGTATGTTCTATATAATAATATACAACATATACAACAAAATGTCAAGTAGGGGTTGACATAAAAAATACCGCCGTTAGGCGGTTTGATGGGATTTGATCGATATTTAACTGTCAAAGTGCCGTTGAAAATTATTTATCGTATTGAACCTGAATTGAATGCAAAAAATAATGGTTGTGTCCTTTTTGAAATTCAAGTATAATATTTTTGTTTATGAAAAGCAGGTACCAGTAAAGGAGGAGACATTATGGCAAATCAATACGCAGGGACACAGACAGAGAAGAATCTGCAGGCGGCGTTTGCAGGTGAGTCACAGGCGAGGAACAAATATACATACTATGCGTCAGTGGCAAAGAAAGAGGGCTACGAGCAGATTTCCGCGCTGTTTTTAAAGACCGCTGACAATGAAAAGGAGCATGCGAAGCTCTGGTTCAAGGAGCTGGACGGCATCGGCACGACAGCGGAGAATTTAAAAGCTGCCGCAGACGGCGAGAACTATGAGTGGACGGATATGTACGAGGGCTTTGCCAAGACTGCCGAGGAGGAAGGATTCAAGGCTCTGGCTGCAAAGTTCCGCATGGTCGCTGAGATTGAAAAGAAGCATGAGGAGCGTTACCGCGCGCTTTTGAAGAATGTCGAGACCGCGCAGGTCTTTGAAAAGAGCGAGGTCAAGGTCTGGGAGTGCCGCAACTGCGGTCATATCGTTGTTGGCACAAAGGCTCCGGGCAAGTGTCCGGTCTGCCTGCATGACCAGAGCTTCTTTGAGATCCATGAGGAAAATTATTAATCAGGTTATGGTCTTTAAAGGGAGTGTCGGCAGCGGCACTCCTTTTTACATTGAACACTTAATGATACTATGGAAAAGGAAGCAGGAAAGCAGATCACAATAGGAATCGTGGCGCATGTGGACGCGGGTAAGACAACGCTCTCTGAGGCACTGCTGTACGCGTCGGGAGCGATCCGCGCGGCAGGACGGGTCGACCATGGGGATTCGCATCTGGATACGGATGAGATGGAGCGCAAACGGGGGATTACCGTATTCAGCGCCCAGGCATCCTTTGTGACAGGGGATACGGAAATTATACTTTTAGACACACCGGGACATGCTGATTTCGCGGCAGAGACGGAACGGGTGCTGCCGGTATTGGATTACGCCGTGCTTCTGGTGTCTGCGGCAGAAGGCGTGCAGAGCCACACCAAGACCTTGTGGAAGCTGCTGGAGCGGTATGATATTCCGGCCTTTGTGTTTTTTAATAAAATGGATATCGCAACGGCGTCGGAGGATGAGCTGATCGCGGAAATGACGGAGACCTTCGGCGACGGTTTTGTGCCGTTTTCGGGTGGGCTTACGGAAGAGCAGCTCGAAGAAATCGCGCTAACCGATGAAAAGGTAATGGAGCGGTTTCTGGAAGACGGTATTTTGACGGATGGTGAAATTGCGGGTCTGATACGCAAACGCAGTCTGTTTCCCTGCTTTTTCGGTTCGGCGCTGCGGCAGAATGGTGTGGAGCCTTTTTTGACCGGACTGGACCGCTATACAGCGGAGCGGGAGTTTTACGACGAATTTGCGGCACGGGTATTTAAGATCACGACGGATGAGCAGGGAAAGCGGCTGACACATCTGCGGGTGACCGGCGGGACGCTTGCGATCCGGCAGGAGATTTCCGGGACGGTTCCCATAGAAGATGACGACGCGGAAGGGGAAGCGGACAGCGGACAAAATGAATGGTCGGAAAAGATCAGCGAGATCCGGAAATACGATGGTGAGCGTTTCCGGATGCTGCAGACAGCGGAGGCAGGCGATGTCGTTACGGTCTGCGGGCTGTCCTATACGCAGCCGGGAATGGGGCTTGGGGCGGAAACGGAGGATGTTTTCCCGACACTGGTTCCTGTACTAACATACCAGATCTTTTTTGCGGGCAATATTGATCCCGTCAGCGCGTTCCGCAAAATCCGTGTACTCGAGGATGAACTGCCGGAACTGTCCCTGCGGTGGGATGCGCAGGTGCGGGGGATCTTTGTCAAATTGATGGGCGAGGTGCAGACCGAGATATTGGCAGCGATCCTGCACGACCGTTTTGGTTATGTCGTGGAGTTTGGCCCGGGGCAGATCGCCTATCGGGAAACGATCGCGGATGTGACCGAAGGGGTCGGGCATTTTGAACCGCTGCGTCACTATGCGGAAGTGCATCTGAAGCTGGAACCGGGCGAGCGAGGGAGCGGGCTGGAGTTTGCGACGGACTGCTCCGAGGATACTCTGGCCAAAAATTGGCAGAGGCTGATCATGACCCATCTGCGGGAGCGGCAGCACAGGGGCGTGCTGACGGGCTCGCCAATCACGGATATGAAGATTACGGTCATTGCGGGAAAGGCGCACGCCAAGCATACGATGGGCGGTGATTTCCGGCAGGCGACCTACCGTGCCGTGCGCCAGGGACTGATGAAAGCGGAAAGCGTGCTTTTGGAGCCGTATTACCGGTTTACCCTCGAAATTCCGTCGTCGCGGATCGGCAGGGCGATGACGGATATCGACGCGATGTGCGGAAAATGCGAAGCGCCGGAAAATGACGGGGAGACGGCGGTGCTTTCAGGCGTGGCGCCGGTGGCTTCGATGCACGGTTATGCGAATGAGGTTGCGGCGTATACGGCTGGAGAGGGGAGGCTGTCGCTTGCGGTGGCAGGGTATTTTGCCTGCCACAATGCCGATGAGGTGATCGCGGAGAGGGGGTATGATCCCGAGGCGGATCTTCGGAATCCGACAGGATCGGTCTTTTGCACGCATGGCGCCGGATTTGTCGTTCCGTGGGATCAGGTCGAAGAGTATATGCATATCGAACACGCCCTTTTGGAAGGGACGGCAGAGGATGTGGAATACCAGATGCCGATTGCCGTACCAAAGGGTGCCGCGAGCCGTCAGTACCGTGGTACGCTTGAAGAGGACGCGGAGCTGTTTGCGATTTTTGAGCGGGAATTCGGACCGGTAAAGCGCAGGCGGTTTGCGGAAAGTAGGGAGATTGCCGCGCCAAGCGGACCGGATCTGGGAAGGACTTCGGAAAAATACCGGCAGAAGGCAGCGGAGCGCGAGGCGAAAAAGAGGGCAGCGCGGAAGCATTATCTATTGGTGGACGGCTACAATGTGATCCACACATGGGAGGATTTAAAGGCTCTGGCGAATGAAGATCTGTCGGCGGCGCGCGGAAAGCTGGCGGATGCCTTGTGCAATTACCAGGGGTTCACAGGGCGTGAGACGATCCTGGTCTTTGACGCGTACAAGGTGCCGGGCGGGGTCGGCAGTGTGGTAAAATACCACAACATTTATATTATCTATACGAAAGAGGCGGAGACAGCGGACGCCTATATTGAAAAGGCGACACACGAGATGGCAAAGGATAATGATGTGACGGTCGTGACTTCGGACGGGATGGTGCAGCTGATCGTGCTGGGAGCGGGGGCTGTGAGGATGTCATCGAGGGAGCTGCTTTTGGATATGGAACGGGTCAGTGAGGAAGGGCTGTCAAAATAGCGCGGAAAAAAGAGAGGAGAACAGCTATTATGGTGCAGGACGGAAAGATTTTAGTGGGAAAAACAAAAGACATGACGCAGGCGGTGCTGCATCCGAAGATGGCGAACCGGCACGGGCTGATCGCGGGAGCGACGGGAAGCGGTAAGACGGTATCTCTGAAGGTGCTGGCAGAGGGTTTTTCTTCACTTGGCGTGCCGGTGTTTTTATCGGATGTCAAGGGTGACATTTCGGGAATGGCGCAGACCGGGACGGATAATGAGAATGTGCGGTCACGGATTGACGCGATGGATCTGCCGGATTTTTCCTTTAGCTCGTTTCCGGTGACATTTTGGGATGTCTATGGCAAGACAGGCATTCCGCTTCGGACGACGATTTCGGAAATGGGACCGATGCTGCTGGCGCGGATTTTAGGACTTTCTGATGTCCAGTCCGACATTCTGACCGTGATTTTTAAAATCGCGGATGACGAAAATCTGCTGCTGATTGACACCAAGGACTTAAAGTCGATGATCGCCTATGTGTCTGAAAAGAGCAAAGAATACGAGGCAAGCTACGGCAAGATGTCCGGCCAGTCGCTGGCGGCGATTACCCGCTCGGTCGTGGCGCTTGAAGCAGAGGGCGGACAGCAGTTCTTCGGGGAACCCGCGCTGTCGGTGACGGACTGGTTTACAACGGATGCAAGCGGACGCGGGATGATGCATATTTTAGACGCGTCGAGCCTGATCCATTCGCCAAAGCTGTATGCGACCTTTTTGCTGTGGATGCTTTCGGAGCTGTTTGAATTACTGCCGGAGGTAGGGGATCTCGACAAACCCAAGATGATCTTTTTCTTTGACGAAGCGCATCTGCTGTTTTCTGACGCGCCAAAGGTACTGCTTGAGAAGATCGAGCAGGTGGTCAAGCTGGTGCGCTCGAAGGGAGTCGGTATCTATTTCTGCACGCAGAACCCGGCAGACATACCGGGAGGGATTCTTTCACAGCTTGGCAACAAGATCGAACACGCCCTGCATGCGTATTCACCCGCGGAGCAGAAAGGGGTGAAGACAGCGGCGCAGGCATATCCGGTGAATCCGGCGTTTGACACCTATGAAGCGATCATGTCTCTCGGAACCGGGGAGGCAGTCGTATCGTTTTTGGGCGAGGACGGCGTACCGTCACAGGCCGAGAAGGTGATGATCCTGCCGCCGCAGTCGTCAATGGCAGCATTGGATGCGGCAGCGAGGGACGCCAATGTAAAAGGCAGCCTGCTTTATACGAAATACGCCACAGCCGTTGATCCCGAATCCGCCTATGAATTTCTGCAGAGGCGCGGTATGGAAAAGGTGGAAGCGGAGGCGGAGGCAAAGCAGGCCGCCGCGGACGCCAAGGCAGCGGAAAAGGAGCGGATCGCGGCGGAAAAAGCCGCGGAAAAGGAAAAGCTTGCCGCGGAAAGAGCCGCGCAGAAAGAAGCGGAAAAACAGGCGCGTGTCAAAAAGCAGGCAGTTAAATCGGTCGGAAATACGGTGGCAGGAACAGTCGGCCGCGAGATCGGCAAGCAGGTCGGCAAGAATATGGGAAGCTTTGGCAAGCAGCTCGGCGGCAATGTCGGCGCGAGCATCGGGCGCGGACTTTTGTCGACGCTGCTTAAGATGTAGTCAGAACCGGACGGTTGTTTACCGGCTGCGGTCAGACAGAAAACACCGCCCGTCCGCAGGTGCCGCAGGGCAGGGTAAGCCCGCTTGCGGTGACAGGCAGGCCGACCTCGTCCGAGACAATGGTTTGCGGCCGCCTGTCTTTTAAGGCGGTTGCCAGCAGATAAGAGAGCACGGCAGGCTGCAGTCCGGTCGTGTAGGAATTGATCAGGAAAAACAGCGGCCGGTCAGAGAGCAGTTTTACGGCTTCTATCAGGAATGGATAGATCGATTCTTCCATTTTCCAGATTTCGCCTTTGGGTCCCCTGCCGTAAGAGGGCGGATCCATCAGGATTGCGTCATAGCGGTTGCCGCGGCGGATTTCCCGCGCGACAAATTTCTGGCAGTCATCGACAAGCCAGCGGACTGGTGCTTCGGACAGACCGGAGAGGGCGGCGTTTTCTTTTGCCCAGGCGACCATGCCCTTTGACGCATCAACATGGGTGACATGGGCACCTGCCGCAGCGCAGGCAAGGGTTGCCCCGCCGGTGTAGGCAAACAGATTCAGGACTTTGATGCCGCGTCCGGCATCGGCGATGGCGCGGCTCATAAAGTCCCAGTTGACCGCTTGCTCCGGAAACAGTCCGGTATGCTTGAAGGAAAATGGCTTTAAATGAAAAGAAAGCCTTTTTTGAACCGGAAGGTCATAGGAGATCTGCCATTCTTCGGGCAGATCAAGAAACTCCCATTCCCCGCCGCCTTTTTTACTGCGGTGGTAATGGGCGTTTTTCCGTTTCCAGCCGGGGTGCGTATGGGCAGTCCGCCAGATGACCTGCGGGTCGGGCCGGACAAGGATGTAATCGCCCCAGCGTTCTAATTTTTCACCGTCAGAGGTGTCCAGAACCTCGTAATCATTCCAATGTTTGGCAAGAAGCATGATATTCTCTTAAAATGTAAATGCAGTGGAAGAATGGAAGTCCATAACCACATGCCGCCGTCAAATCCACAAAAATGTTGATTTTCTTCAGGGATTCGTGATATAATGCAAATACAAGGCGGTGATCAACGCCCCTTGGCTAGTAGACAAAATAACCGCCTAGATGGCCAAATCCGGGGCGGTTATTTTTTGTTTTTACTTATCTCATAAACGAGACCTACAATTGCTACAACCAATAATCCAAGCTGGATTAAATCAGACCATGTAACATACATAGGCATCAACCCTCCTTGTAATCTCAAGGGGGATGGTCACCGCCGACACGAATCATAACATATCCGGGTAAAAAATCCAACTTTAATATGGTTTGTAAACAATAAATATTGATTGATTTATTTATTTTGTCACTTGTGCTATACTTCTTTGCGAGTATTTTATTGCTAGAAATGGGGATATGGAAATGGAAAAGAACGGGCAGATGGCAGTGGGTGACAGCGCGATGATGCGGATTGCCGCGTTCATTGTCGATAAGCGGATGCTGTTTTTTTTGATTTATATTATTGCTGTTATTTTCAGTTTTTTTTCAAGCCGCTGGGTCAGCGTGGAAAATGATATCACGATGTATCTCGATGAGGGGACGGAGACCAGGCGGGGAATCGATCTGATGGATGAGGAATTCGTCACCTTTGGAACGGCGGATGTCATGATCGCCAACATCACCTTTGATGATGCGAAAGCATTGCAAAAAAAAGTCGAAGCGATGGACGGGGTCTCTACGGTCGAGTTTACGAGCCGCAGTGACGAGCAGGAGGATTTCGTGGAGCATTACAACAACGGCTCTGCGTTGTTTTCCATTACCTTCGACTATGAAGAGGATGACGACCGCGCGCTTGAGGCATTGGAGAATGTCAAGACAAAGCTGGCGGATTACGATATCTATGTATCCACGGAATTGGGCGACCAGGACGCGGAAATCCTAGAGCAGGAGATGAAAAAGATCAAGGTGATCGTGGCCTTTGTCGTGGTCGGCGTGCTCTTGTTCACCAGCAGGTCGTTCGGTGAGGTTCCGGTGCTGCTGATCACCTTCGTTTCGGCGATGCTTTTGGACGGCGGGACGAATTTCCTGTTTGGCAAGATCTCTTTTATTTCCAATTCGGTCTCCTCGATACTGCAGCTGGCTCTGTCGGTGGATTACGCGATCATTCTCGTCAACCACTATAAAGAAGAACGGCAAAGGTACGATGTCCGTGACGCTTCAGTGGTCGCGCTGTCCAAGTCAATACCGGAGATTTCATCAAGCTCCCTGACGACGATTTCAGGGTTGTTTGCGCTGATGTTCATGCAGTTTGGCATCGGCAAGGACTTGGGAACGATTCTGATCAAAGCCATTTTCTTAAGCCTGCTTTCGGTATTTACACTGATGCCGGGGCTTCTGGTGATGTTCTCGGATCTGATGGAAAAAACGGAGCACAGGGATTTTGTGCCAAAGATCGATGCGGTCGGTGAGAATGCGTACCGGACGTTCCGGTACGTACCGATCGGTTTTTTTGTGGTGTTTCTGATCGCGGGCGTGGTGTCGCAGCGGTGTCCGTATGTGTATGGAGATACGCTTCTTAAGACACCGGTGCTCAATGAAAACCAGATTGCCAAAAATATGATTCGGGACAACTTTAAGGATGATAATGTCGTTGCGGTACTGCTGCCGGGACATGATTATGAAGCGGAGAGCAGCTATATCAAGGCACTGGAGAGCGGCGACGAGGTGGATCACTGTCTGGGACTTGCCAATACCGAGGTGGAGGATGATTACACTTTGACGGACAGCCTGACGCCAAGAGAGTTTTCGGAGCTTGCGGGCATTGATTACGAGGTCTGCGTGCTGATCTATGAGGCCTACGCGGCGGATCAGGAAGAATACGGGCGGGTGGTGACCGGAGTCAAAAATTACCGCATTCCCCTGATGGACATGCTCGCTTTTGCCGCGGATAAAGTGCGTGAAGGGTATGTAGAGCTGGATGAATCGACAGCGGATGACCTGTTTGACGCGGATGATAAGATCCACGATGCCAGGGATCAGCTGGAGGGCGAGCATTACGATCGGATCCTTGTGTACCTGAACCTGCCCGAAGAGAGCGAGGAGACCTATGCATATCTTGACAAAATGCATGAGTATGGCGTGACCTACTATGGCAAGGATGATCCGGTCATCGTGGTCGGCAATTCGACGAGCGATCTCGAATTAAAGCAGCAGTTTTCCACGGACAATATCATCGTCAGCGTAGTCTCGATCTTGTTCGTGCTGGTTGTGCTGCTGTTTACTTTCAAATCGGTCGGGCTGCCGCTTTTACAGATCCTGGTGATCGAGGGAGCGATCTTTATCAATTTCGCGATACCCGCAGTGTTCGGCTGGAACATCTATTTTATGAGTTATCTGATCGTCAGCTCGATCCAGATGGGCGCGAATATCGACTATGCGATCGTCATCTCGAACCGCTATATTGAGATGCGTAAGGAAAAAGAGCGGAAGGATTCCATCATTGAAGCGTTGGACTTCGGCTTTTCGACGATCATTTCATCGGGCACGATGATGGTGCTTGCCGGATTTTCCATCGGGATGATGTCTTCGGATCCTGCGATCGTTGGGCTTGGCCAGGCTTTAGGACGCGGCACACTGATCTCGATCGGATTGGTCCTGTTTGTATTGCCGCAGATCTTGCTGTTTGGTGACAAGTTTATCGCCATGACGACCTTTGAAATGTACCGTCCGGTACAGATGCGGGAAGAGCGGGGAGATATGCTGGTCAATGGCGTGATCCGCGGTACAGTTAATGGCACGGTCGCGGCGCGCGTCAGCGGTATCATCCGCGGTGACGCGAGCGTGGCGCTGGTATCCGGCAGCATGGATCATGTATCGGAAGAGCTTGCCGCGCAGGTGGAAAAAATTTTTTCGGAAAATGGCATGGATGGCAGTTTAAAGTCAGAAGAAGAAGGGAAGATGGAGCATGAAGCGTAAGAGCCGGTGTAAAAAAATGTTAAGCCTCACTTTGCTGGCATCGCTGGTGGCGCAGCTTTGTCTTCCGGTGAGCGCATTTGCCGCGGAGGAAAGCATTATTCATATCTCCACGGTCAAAGATTTAAAGCAGTTCGCCGACCACTGCCGCAGGGACAACTGGTCAAAGGGCAAGGTGGTCTATCTCGACAATGATTTAAAGCTTCCGGACGATATGGCGCTGGTGATCGCTTCATTTGCTGGCAGCTTTGACGGCGGCGGGCATACAGTGTCGAATGTGACGATTTCCGAGGCAGGGAGCAATACGGGATTTTTCGGTATTGTCTTAAAGAACGGCGTGGTTTCCCATTTAAACATTGAGGGAAAATACAAGCCTCAGGGAGTCATGAGCAGGCTCGGGGGGATTGCCGGATCCAATTACGGCAGGATTGAAAACTGCACCTATAATGGAAAAATCAAGGCAGACAGCGAGCTGGGCGGTATCGTCGGACGGAATCAGAAATCCGGGGTCGTATCGGGCTGTCAGGCGTCAGGCACGATTGAGGGCAATACCTTCTGCGGAGGTATCGTCGGCTACAATGAAGGACGCGTCACAAGCTGTACGAACAATGCGGATGTCAATGTCAAATACGAGGACAAGGCGCTGACGGAGGAAGAGCTTTCCAATACGATTGAAAAGATCGTGATGGGGGAGAATTTCAACAGTCTGCGGGGCACGGTCACGCGGATGGATGTCGGCGGCGTGGCCGGATTTTCCGGCGGTGAAGTCTTTTCTTGTGTCAACAAGGGAACGGTCGGTTATGATCATGTCGGGTACAATACGGGCGGTATCGTCGGCAGGAGCACCGGGTTTGTGCGGGACTGCATGAACCGCGGGACAGTATACGGCAGAAAGGATATCGGCGGAATTGTCGGACAGCAGCAGCCGTGGCTTGTGATCGATTTCAGCGAAGGAGATCTTGGCGAGCTGAACAACCAGGTCAAGACGCTCGGGGATATGATCAACTCCGCGCTGACCGATGTGTCAGGCTATTCCGCGGAGACGACACGGCGGCTTTTGGATCTGTCCAATATGGCAAATACAGCGGTCGGTGATATGGAGCATATCACGGATATTTCTTCGGAAGGAGCAGAGGATCTGTCGGATACGGCGCAGGGAACGATTGACATGGGGCGCGCGACTGTCGATGATGTCAATGATTATGTGGATGAGATGATCGACGCGCTCAACGAATTGGATGATGAGATTGACAGCGCGGATGCCAAGGCGAGTCTGTCTTCGTCAGAGCGGGCCGCGCTGCATAAGTCGATCAATGATGTCAAAAGCGCGCTGAACGCCAAGGTCAAGATACCGTTGAAGTCAGCGTTGGATAATACAGCAGTGCAGGCGGCATTAACTAGTATGGGTATCCCTGCAACAACGCTTGCAGCAATTCAGGCTCTTGCAGCAGCAGGAAATCTTCCTAATAGTGTTGATCTACCTGATGTGAATCAAATTGTTACATCTCTTAGCGCTGCGATCACGCAGGTGCAGAGCCTTTCATCCAAACTGTCCGGCTTAAACGCCGACGGCATCAGGGATGCAGCCGACGATCTGAATGATGTGCTAAACGACGATTCCGGCGTTTACGACGATGTCATGTCGATTTTGGATACGGCGGATTCCTTCAACTCCCAGGTCTCTGACTTAAACGACGATCTGCAGGATGCGGGCACCGATCTGTATGCGACGCTCGGACATCTTACGGATGAGATCAATGAGACGGTCACTGCGGTCAACAGCGATGTGCAGGGATCCATTTCCAGCATGAAAAGCATCCAGGCACAAGGTGACAGGATTCGCGACAAGGTTGACAGCATGCTAAAAAAAGCGATGGATCCGGACACCTACACCGAAGGGCGCACAGAGGATATATCGGCGGAGGATGTGGACGGAGCAACCGACGGCAGGACATCAAATTGCACGAATGAAGGAACGATTGACGCCGACAACAATGTGGGCGGGATTACCGGCATGATGGGCTTTGAGGTGGATCTTGATCCGGAGGATGATATCGATGAAAAAGGTTCCAGGACATTTGACTATGTCCTGCGGACGAAATGCATCGTAGACCGTTCGACCAACCGTGGCGAGATCCAGACGAACCGCAACAGCGGCGGCGGTATTGTCGGCCGTATGGAATTAGGGCTTGTGACAGGCTGTGAAAGCTATGGGAATGTGACAGTTGACGATGATTTTGCGGGCGGCGTCTGTGGCTACAGCTCCTCAGAGATTGCGGACAGCTATGCCAAGCAATTTGTCAGCGGAACACGCTATATCGGAGGGATTGCCGGCTATGGCACGACGATCCACGGCTGCGCTTCAATGTCAGGCATGGGCGAGGCAGAGCAGTATATCGGCGCGATTGCCGGAAATGTGGATGAGGTCAATGCCAAAGAAATACATGACAATGTCTATTATGCCAAAAATATGTATGGCATTGACGGCGTAAGCTACCGGGGGATCGCCGAGGGGACGGATTACAAATCTTTAATCAGCCGTCCCGGCGTGCCTGCAGCGTTTTCGACGCTGACGCTGACCTTTGAAGCGGATGATGAAACGGTAGGCACGGTGGACTGCGGCTACGGTGAGAGCCTCTCATCAGACCAGATCCCCAAGGTGCCGGAGAAAGAAGGCTTTTTCGGCGAATGGAAGCGGACCGATTTTTCCAAGATTAAGGCGGATGAGGTCGTCAAGGCAAAATACAGTCGGATTGAGACACTGATCGCAAGTGACCTGACACGCAAAAACGGATTGCCGATTCTGCTCGCGGAAGGGAATTTCGCGAAAGGAGATAAGCTGGCATTAGAAAAGCAGCCTGCATCCATGCCTTTGGAGCGGAGCCGATGGCAGGTGAGGGTGCCGGACGACGGACAGGAGGTCCACACCTTCCGCTATATGCCGGGGAAGAAGACTAACACAGTGCGGATATTATCGTTCGGGGACGGCACGGATTTCCGGCTGATGCAGACCGGCACAATGGGAGATTATGTGACATTTCAGGTAAAAGGAAATGAGTTCTCCTTCGGGGCGATCGAATACTGGGAGGGAACCCTCGGGACGATTGTCGCGGTTGTACTGGCAATCGCCGTTGCGGGGATTACCATTTTTGTCATCCGCTTCCGCAAAGGAAAAATTCTGCTGCAGCGATTGATCCGGTTTGTAAAAGCAAAGGTGAAGCAGAAGAAACAGGCAAAGTCTTGACATGTTTCCTGGGTGACATGTTATAATGCATTGAATATGGCGTTTGTGACAATTTGTCAAGAAATAGAGTAAATTTGTCAAAAATGCCGTATTTTTTAGGAGAGTATGGTAAAGTAATGCTTCGTTGCCTATGACTGGCACGGAAAGGAGTAAGGTACTATGACAGCAAGAAGAATTATCGCGGGAATTGTTGGGGTGCTGCTGATCCTCGGCGGATTCTACTGCATCATGACACCGGGACTGACTTATTTTTCGCTCGGATTTTTCATCGGATTTTCGATGCTGGCGGACGGCATTGCCCGCACGGTCAACTGGTTTTCGATGCGCGAGACGCACAAGACAAGCGGATGGGTGCTGGCAAGCGGTATCATTTCACTTGTATTCGGACTGATCATCCTCAGTTCGATAGGGATGCAGATTTCGGTTGATCTGTTCCTCGCTTATCTGGTCGCGTTCTGGCTCGTTATCCTCGGCGGAATGCGGATCGCCCATGCGATCATGTTCCGCAATGGGGCAAAAGAGTATGGCATGGAATTTATCAGCGGCAAATGGTGGATCGGCCTGCTCACCGGCATTTTGCTTCTGCTGGTCGGCATCGTATCTGTCATCAATCCGACGGCGCTGATCTTTACGATCGGGTTCATGATCGGTTTTGCGATCCTGATTTCCGGGATCAATATGTTAAGCTTCGCGATTGCGTGGATGGGCTGATGAAAGGGGAACTATAAATTAAGTAAGGGAAAGGAGACAAGCGAATGAAGTGTGTAATCGATGAGCTGGCTGCTTATAAAAAGCAGCTGTGGCTGATCGTACTGACCGTATTCGGGACAACGATGGCATCCTTAGGGCTGCCGTCATTGCTTTCGGTATTGATCGACGAAGCGATCCCCAATAAGGATCCGAAGCAGGTCATTCATATCGGCGGGCTGATGGTGGTGATCGTCGTCATCGGTCTTGTGTGCGGGCTTGCGACCAGCTATTTTTCTGCGATCGTGTCGATGGGAGTCGGCATGAGGCTGCGGAGCAAGGTATTTGCCAAGGTGCAGTATCTGTCCCAGACGGAGATCGATCATTTCTCTGCGTCGTCACTGATCACGAGGACGAACAATGACATTTCACAGGTACAGAACTTTTTGAACCAGTGCCTCCGGATTGCGGTGCAGGCGCCGATCATGGCGGTCTGCGGTGTCGCGTTGGCGCTGCATTACAGTCCTTCTTTATCCAAGGTACTGGTCATTTCGATTCCGATACTGACGATCGTGCTGCTCTGCATTGCCAAGATTGCGATCCCGCTTTCGGAAAAGATCCAGACCAAGATCGACCGGATCAATCTGGTCATGCGGGAAAAGCTGACCGGCGTGCGCGTCATCCGCGCGTTCGGTACGATTCCATTTGAAAGCAAGAAGTTTGACGACATCAACTCGGATTACCGCAAATCCAATATGAAGCTGCAGAGGACGACCAACTCACTGATGCCGTTTATTTATGTCATTATATCGCTGACGATGGCGATCATCCTGATGATGGCGGTCGGGCAGGATGTCAATATGGGCATGGACTATACGCTCGGCGAGGTCATGGCGATCATCCAGTATATCATGCAGATCATGCTCGCGGTCGTGATGCTGAATATGGTATTTATTATGCTTCCCCGTGCGTCTACGGCGGCAAGCAGGGCGAAGGAAGTGTTGGATACGGAGTCCATGATTGAGAATCCGGCCCAGCCGAAGCACAGCACCGGTAAGAAGGGCTATCTGACCTTCAAGGATGTTTCCTTTACCTATCCAGGCGCGAGTGTGCCGGCGATCTCGCATCTGTCCTTTGAAGCAAAGCCCGGAGAGACGACGGCGATCATCGGCGGTACCGGCATGGGCAAATCCACAATCGTCAATCTGATCCCGCGGCTTTATGATGTGACGGAGGGGCAGGTTCTGATCGACGATGTCGATGTACGGGATTACGATCTCGAAGAGCTGCGCAGGAAGATTGGTTTCTGCCCGCAGAAGGCAGTGCTGTTCAGCGGTACGATCGACTCGAATATCGCGTTCGGAGATGAAAACGCGAACGAAGACCGGATCGAAGAAGCGGCGGCGATCGCCCAGTCAACAGACTTTATTTTGAAAAAAGAGGAGGGCTTCGAATCGCCGATCTCGCAGGGCGGTACCAATGTATCCGGCGGACAGCGGCAGAGGCTCGCGATCGCGCGGGCGATCGTCCGGAAGCCGGAGGTCTATGTATTTGACGACAGCTTTTCGGCGCTGGATTTCAAGACGGACAAGGCACTTCGCGCGGCATTGGCAAAGGAGACCAATGAAGCGACAGTTGTTATTGTGGCACAGCGGATCTCGACAATTCAGGAAGCAGACCGCATCATCGTTGTTGATGAGGGCAATATCGTTGGCATCGGCACGCACGATGAGCTGCTGAAGTCCTGCGCTGTTTACAAGGAGATCGCGGAATCGCAGATGGCAAAGGAGGATGCGGCATGAGAGAAAGATTCAGAAAAAGACGCGCCTCCAGAGCAAAGGGAGGTCCGTACAAGCGGCTGTTTTCCTATATGAAGCCTTACCGGGGCAAATTGTTTACGGCCATAATCTTTATTTTCCTGGCTGCGATTGCCAGCAGCCTGGCACCATTGTTTACCGGTTTCTGCACCAACCAGATGGCAATTATTTTTGAACAGAACAATTACCATTCCGAAGCGGGACAGCGGTTTTTGACATTGCTGTGCTTCATGGTCGGCGCGTATATTTTAAATGGTGTATTCACCTATTTGGGGACCTGGCTGATCGTCGGAGCGACTGAGAGTACGATCTACGATCTGCGGAAGGAAATCGAGGCGAAGCTGGCGCGGCTGCCGTTAAACTATTACGACACCAATTCATATGGCGACATTTTGAGCCGTGTCACCAATGATGTGGATACGATTTCCAACTCGCTGCAGCAGAGTGTCTATCAGATACTCAACGCGATCTTTTCACTGCTGTTTGTGTTTATCGTGATGCTGTCGATCAGCGGCGTGCTGACATTAGTAGGCGTGATCACGATCCCGTTTGCGCTGTTTGCGGCAGCACGGATCGCGAAGCGTGCGCAGGTCAAGATCGTCACGCAGCAGAATGACACCGGAAAGCTCAACGGTATCGTCGAGGAGTACTATGGCGGACACAATGTCGTGACCGTATTCGGTCAGGAAGAGTTTGTCATTGATATTTTTGAAGAGACGAATCAGGAGCTGTACGAGAACTCAAGGGACGGACAGTTTTTGTCGGGCATGCTGATGCCGATCATGCAGAATATGACCAATTTCAGCTACGCTTTGGTCTGCGTGTTTGGCGCAATGGTTGCGATTTTCGGCGGGCTGTCGATCGGTATGATCCAGTCATTTACGATGTATCTGCGTCAGTTTTCACAGCCATTGACGCAGGTGACGCAGCTGTCGGCGATCATGCAGCAGACCGGAGCGGCTTCGGAGCGAATTTTTGAATTCCTTGATGAAGAGGAAGAGGTTCCGGATGTGGCAGAGCCGAAGTTCCCGGAGCCGCTTAAGGGCGAAGTGAATTTCGACCATATCCGGTTCGGCTATATTCCGCATCAGACGCTGATCCACGATCTCGACCTGACGATCGGGGCCGGAGAGAAGACGGCGATCGTCGGACCGACCGGGGCCGGAAAGACGACACTGGTCAACCTCGTGATGCGTTTCTACGATGTGCGTGAGGGCGCCATCCGTATCGACGGCGTGAACATCCGCGATATGCAGAGGCGCAGACTGCGGGAGATTTTCGCGATGGTCTTGCAGGATACCTGGCTGTATGTCGGCACGATCATGGAGAATATCCGTTACGGGCGTTTGGACGCGACGGATGAGGAGGTCATCGAGGCGGCGAAAAAAGCGCGGGCAGACGCGTTTATCCGCACTCTGCCGGGCGGCTACAACTTTGAACTCGAAGAGGGCGCGAGCAACATCGCCCAGGGACAACGGCAGCTTCTGACGATCGCGCGTGCGATGCTTGCCGATGCGCCGATCATGATTCTCGATGAGGCGACATCTTCAGTCGATACCCGTACTGAGGTGCTGATCAACGAGGCGATGGAAGAGATGATGAAGGGGCGGACCTCGTTTATCATCGCGCACCGTCTGTCCACGATCCGGGATGCGGACAATATCATGTACATGCAGGACGGCGACATTTTAGAGGTCGGCAACCACGAGGAGCTGATGGCGAAGGACGGCTTGTATGCGAAGCTGTACAACAGCCAGTTCCCGGATGAGGATGAGTGACGGCATCGGTCAGGATGCGTTGGAACCGCATAGAAGATTCAGGTGAAGACTGCCCAACAGGTTCCGATTTTGCGGAAAGCTGTTGGGCAGTTTAGAAAGATGTGGTATAATGAGCGAGAAAAGACAGTCCGGCAGGGAACGCCGGAAGGAATTTGCAAAAAACACCCAGGAAGAGATCCGAAAGAATCCGACTTCGTTTAAGGTTTATACAGTCATGCGGATTTTGGTCATTCTGATCCTGATCCGCCAGTTTTTCCTGCACAACTATCAGGGCATGGCACTGTGCATTCTGACGCTGGTGCTTCTTGTCCTGCCGGCGGCATTGCAGGTACGGCTTCGGGTGAATATCCCGCAGCCGCTGGAAATCATTTTGTACTGTTTCATCTTTGCGGCGGAGATTTTAGGGGAGCTGTCAAGCTTTTACACGGCTTTTCCGTGGTGGGACACGATGCTGCATACGACCAACGGCTTTCTGGCCGCGGCGGTCGGCTTTTCATTGGTATTGCTGCTCAATAATGATGACAAGCTGATGTTTTCGTGTTCACCCTTTTTTGTCGCGCTGGTCGCATTCTGCTTTTCCATGACGATCGGTGTGGTGTGGGAATTCTTTGAATGCTTCTGTGACCTGATGTGGGGACTGGATATGCAGAAGGATACGATCGTCCATACGATTTCGAGCGTGACGATCAATCCCGACGGGCTGCAGGAGCCTGTGGCGATCAACAACATCCATCAGACGATCGTGGATGGGCAGATGCTTCCAATCGACGGCTATCTTGATATCGGTATCCTGGATACGATGGAGGATCTGTTTGTCAATTTCATCGGCGCGCTGACCTTTTCGACGATCGGATTTTTCGCGCTCCGCAATTCGGAGAAGAAGAGCGGCGTGGTCGAGGGGCTGATGATCAGAAAGAAATAATATAAGGAGATGATCCGGTTATGAGCAATGGAACAACGATGGAGCACAACACAGCGGTGCAGAACGGGATCAAGCGGATGGCGCTGACCGTTCTGTCGATGCTCGTGGAAATCGTTATCTTATTTATCTTTCTGCTATTCTTGAGTGATTACGCGAAATGGTTTTTGGAGCTGGAGCGCATCGCGGGACTGTTTCTGGTGCTGTTCATTTACGGCAAGCATGAGACGGCGGCGATGAAGATGCCGTGGATCATGCTGATTCTTGTGTTCCCGATCGCGGGAGTGATGCTGTATCTGCTGATCGGTCTGAACGGATCGACGCACAAGATGAAAAAGCGTTACGAATCCGTGGACGCGGTGCTGCTGCCGCTTTTAGACCGCAACGACCAGGTGATCGAGGAAGAGGGACAAAAGGATAAGAGGCTTGCCAATATCAGCCGTTATCTGCGTGACCATGCCGGTTATCCGGTGTACAATGACACCGTCGTGACTTATTATGATGATGGGGCAAAGGGGCTGGAAGCGCAAAAAGAGGAGCTGAAAAAGGCGAAAGAGTTTATTTTTATGGAGTACCATGCGATTGAGGATGCTGAGAGCTGGCATGGTATTGAGGAAATATTAGTCGATCGCGTCAAGAACGGCGTGGAGGTGCGCGTGTTCTATGATGACATGGGAAGCATCGGATTTATCAATACGGATTTCGTTGACCGGATGAGGGGGCTCGGCATCAACTGCCGGGTATTCAATCCGTTCGCGCCGGGCTTAAACATTTTCTTAAACAACCGCGATCACCGTAAGATCACTGTGATTGACGGGCAGGTCGGTTTTACCGGCGGTTACAATCTGGCCAATGAGTATTTCCATGTGACAGAGCCGTTTGGCTTTTGGAAGGATACCGGCATCAAGCTGGTCGGCAGCGCGGTCAAGAGCCTGACCGTGACCTTCCTTGAAATGTGGAACGCGATTTCCGACAAGAATACCCTGGACCGGGATTTAAAACGCTATCTGCCCGAATCGGAGAATAAAACGCCCGGAGCCGGGTTTGTCCAGCCATATGCGGATTCACCGATGGACGATATCGCGGTCGGAGAGGATGTGTATGTCAGTGTGGCGGAGGCTGCGACGGAATACGCGTGGTTTATTACGCCGTATCTGATCATCACGGATGAGATGAGCCATGCGCTGACGATGGCGGCAAAGCGGGGCGTGGATGTCCGGATCATTACGCCGGGAGTGCCGGATAAAAAGATTGTCTACAGTCTGACCCGTTCGTATTACAATGGCCTGGTGCGTGACGGCGTGCGGATCTTCGAATTCACGCCGGGCTTCTGCCATTGCAAGATGTCGGTGGCGGATGATCTGCTGGCGACCTGCGGCACGATCAATATGGATTACCGGAGTCTGTATCATCACTTTGAAAACGGCTGTGTGTACGCGGACTGTGACGCGGTGATGGATACGAAGCGTGATTTTGAAGCGACGATGGCGCAGAGCAGGGAAGTGACGGAACAATACCGCAGCGGGCGGGGCGCGTTCCTGCGGTTCGGACAGATGCTGCTTCGGCTGGTGGCGCCTTTGATGTAGGTAACACAATGAAAGAAGACGCAAGGGAAATATACAGAGTTCTTGTAAAGCATGGAAAAAAGGTGCTGTATTCTGAGGAATTCGTGCGGGCATTCCACCAGAAGCACCATTACCGGACATCGGTGGCGGAGCATACGCTGCAGGTGGCGGCGATTTCGGTGCGGCTGTGCCGTTTCCTTGAGCGGCATGGCGTTGCGGTCGATGAGCGTGCGGCAGTGCGCGGCGCGCTGATGCATGACCTTGGCATGATCGGACGGCGCGAAAAGTACAGGAATGATTTGGAATGCAGCCAGAGGCATCCGGGCGAGTCGGCAAAGGTTGCAAGACGGCTGTACCCGGATCTCGACAAGAAGACCGAAGACATCATCCTGCGGCATATGTGGCCGGTGAAGCTGTATCCGCCGCCCACTTCGATTGAGAGTATTATCGTATCCTTAGCGGACAAGTGGGGATCGATCACGGATCTGCTGCCGTTTGCCCAGCCCTGGGAGCACCGGTGGGCAGGTACATTTGTCAAAGATTAGGATGGATCAAAAAAGGAGTTGCCACATAGGACAGCTCCTTTTGCAATCAGAAAAACTGTTGACCCTTGTACATGATGAAAGCCCGTTCAAGAATCGCGCTCATCGGGATGTACTCGCCGACATGGTCAGGGGTGTCGCATTCGACCTTGATCTGCTGGTTGGCATTGTGCATCAGCTCGCGGATGTGGCGGTTGTGGTCGTCTAAAAGGCGTTTGGCAAAAGAAAAATCGTTGTTTTTCTCGTATTGGCCGTCAGGTCGGGAACCGTCGATAAAACGCACGAACCTCGTGTAGTATTCGATGATGCCCTTGTCCCCCTCGATGTCCACGAGGAAAAAATACTTCTTGCTGATCTGGTGCCGCCAGAGGCTCTTGAAGGATGTCACGGACATCTTTTTGTTGTGGTAAGAGTAGACGAGTTTTGCCATGATGCGCTTCCCTGCCTGGATATCGTTGTCCGATCATTAACATGACGGTTGTGCTGTCCGGGCAATGCAAATATTTTTGCGCGGACAACATAAAATTACCATTTTTTTTAGGGTTATGCAATACAATAATAAAAAAATTGAGATGAACAGTTACGATAAAATATATGAGATTGTGCGAAAGATCCCGGAGGGCAAAGTATCAACCTACGGGCAGATTGCGTTTTTGGCGGGTAATCCGCGGTGGAGCAGAGTGGTCGGATATGCGCTTCATGTGAATCCGTTTCCGTGGGAGCAGGTGCAGGGTGAAAAAGCCGTACCCTGCCACCGGGTCGTCAACCGTTTTGGCGAGCCGTCATCCGCGTTCGCGTTCGGCGGCGTCAACAAGCAGATTGAATTGTTGGAAGATGAGGGCGTCGAATTTGACGGGAACCATGTCGATCTGGAGCGGTTCCTGTGGGATGGCAAGATGGATTAGGAAAAAAGGCCTGCTGATGGAAAACGGTTCACATCAGCAGACTGAAATTACGACGCCTGCAGGGCTTGTCCGACAGCGATCGCAAGCTGATCCGCGCAGGAGGTGCCTCTGCCTTTACAGTCATTGCCGCGCAGGATATTTGCGGCATCGGCAGCGTCAGCGCCTTCTAATAATTTGCCGATAGCCTTTAAGTTGCCGTTACAGCCGCCCTCAAAGCGGACATTGTGGAGCTTGCCGTCTTCGAGATCGAACTGGATGCGGCGGGAGCAGACGCCCTTGGGAGTGAAGTCGTAGGATTGCATAATCTCTTTCCTTTCATTGTGTACAATTTAATTGAAGATATTCTAACAAATTCAAAATAAAATGTAAAGTAAAATCAAAAACTTGCCGAAATAGATATTGGAATATTTTGTCCTGCTTTAAACAGATTGGAAATCTCTGTTGGAGCAGGAAAATGGAGCAATATATTTTTGGAAGCAACGCAACAGACCCGGACGGGCAAATTCACAAAGGAGGAAATGCGATGATGAATGTAGGTGGGTACAATGCTTCAGTGACCGGCTATTATGGCAATGAGATCGCGAATGCGAGCAGGTCAAAGACCAAGGATGACGGCAAGGTTCAGGAAAAGCCAAAGACCGCTCAGGCGACAAAGACTTCCGAGAGCAATGAATCCAAGCTGTCGGAGAAGGCGCAGAATTTCTTAAAGAACCTGCGTGAAGCAAACGACGATATGGATTTCTTTGTGGCAAACAGCGGTGATGACATGGAAGGCTTGTTTGCCGGAAGCACCAAGGAATTTTCCGTGGCATTTTCCAATGAAGAACTGGAAAAGATGGCAGACGACGAGGAATACGCAAATCAGAAGCTCGACAGCGTCCGGAACGCGATGGATATGTCCGACCGCATTTCAAAGCAGCTTGGCTTGGAGGATAAGGATGTATCGATCAGCAAGATCGGCATTTCGATGAATGACGACGGCACGATGTCGATCTTTGCAGAGCTGGAGAAATCTTCCGCAAAGCAGCGTGAGCGGATCGAGCAGGCGAGAGAGAAGCGTGCCGGGGAGCAAAAAGAAGCCAAAGAAAAAGCGGCAGAAGAAAAGGAAGAAGTGAAGGAAAAGGATGCCGGCCGGATCGGCGAACGGTATGGCAGAAGCGATGTTGCGAGGACGACGGTAGAAGCTTCTTCTGAAGAGGAACTGTTGGAAAAGATCGCCCAGATTGACTGGAACAAAGTGAGCGAAAACGCACCGCAGAATATCGGCGCGCAGCTTGATCTGACGGTCTAAGCTTTGCGGCAGGCCGTGCATAAAGCGCGGGATTGCTTTTATGAGCAGGCTTCCCTTTACGTTAGGGTAAAATTTTTGTAGGGATATTAAAGAATAGAAAAAGCATCCAATCTCTGATAGGATTTGGTTTAGAGAAAATAATCCATAAAAAGGAGAAAGGATGCTTTATGATTAACAGTATACAGCACTTTGCACAGGAT
>JAFUYB010000027.1 GCA_017470735.1 Lachnospiraceae bacterium
AATAACATAATAAGGGAAATCCTTCCGTTTGGGAAGAGGGGAGTTCTCCTCTTCCTTTTTCTATTTTGAATATACTATCTATATTCTTTTATTCCAGCCAATGAAAACTATACACTAACTGTTGAATTAATCAGTGTTTCCTTAATTCTCTTGTGCCGCGTTTCTGTAAAATGCTGTTAAAGGTATTAAGTGCATTTTTGGCATTACGTTTTACAAGTGAGTCGGGAAGCGGTTTGGGATTTTCCCAATCCATTTCATAAGTGGCTTCATCCACTATGAGATCATAGTCGTCACCGAATATGATTGCTTCGTTTTCGCTGGGAGCATATCCGGCTTCGCGGTCATATTCTTCTTTTTCCGGATTACTGATGGCAATTCCGTTGCTGTCGCAGAAATCCTCAAGGGTATCGATGATTTCGCCTCTGAACTCAGCGAAGCTGTCTGCGTTAAGAACGGGTGCCAGTGTGATGTGGTTTGAAGCTGATGTTTGTTTTTTCATAGTCGAGATTTCCTTTCTGTTAATGAAAAACAGAGCAGCTTTAGACTGCCCTGTTTGGGTTGGTGGTTACTTTGGATACTTGGGTGTTACTGGAGCATTTCGTAGTTGAGGTATTTGCCGGACATGGATGTTACGGTGCCTACTGTGCATTGCAGGGCATCGATCAGGAGGGAAGGATGCTTTTCCTGTACGCGCTTCTGGTGGTGGAGAAACCGGTAAATGTAGATGTTCTGTTCCTTGTTGCGAAGGTCGAAGGTGAAGAGGAGTTCGCGTTCGAAGCCGTCATCCCTTGTGCGCTCGATGCGCTGGAGATGTTCTTCGGATACGTCGATTACCTGGATTTCTACTATGTGGTTGTTGATGGATGCTGATGTAATTTCTATTGTCATGTTGTATCGCCTTTCTGTGCCGGATGGATATTGTTACTGTATATGCTGTGGTCTGCTGGTGCCCGGGATACTCCAAAGCCGATTTAGTTGTCAAGGTACAGGAGGCGGCGGGCTTTTTTCTGCCTGCCGCACTTTAAGGAGAACCGCAGTCGAAAAGGATGTGCAAGGGCGCGTTTGCGCGTGCATTTTACCCTTGCACATCCTTTTTGACTGTGGTACCTGTGGCGGGGCTGTGTTTCGTGTTCTCGCTGTAAAGTGAAGTGGGCGTATTTTTTGCGGCAGGCAGGGAAAAGTCCGCCGCCGGGGATTGACAGCGGACTTTGGGGTGTCGGGACAGTAAGACTGGATGGTTTATGCTGTCGCATAGACTTCACAGGCGATATCGGATGCGGATAGTTTTTCGGCTATATAGTCGCTGATGAGGGTGTCAGTATCGGTTTTGTTCCAGTCGTCGTAAGCGGATTGTATGATGTTAAGAGCACTTTCCGCATCCTCGTCAGGGATAACGAAGACGTAGTCGATCCAGTCATTTAGCGGAGAGAATAGCTGGAATATGGTGTGGTTCTCAATCTTGGATACGTTCATAGCGTTGAGTCCTTTCTGTTCTTTGCAACGAGATATTTGAGTGTAGCGACATCCATTCCGAGGGATTGCAGTTCCCTTTCGATGCGGGCGGTTGTTTTCTTGTCTCCTCTGCGGAGAGCTTCTTTGTATTCGTCTATATAAAGTTGTAGCATAGGCAGCTCCTTTCTGTGAAGATTGACAGGGCGGCGATTTACGCTACCCTGTCGTGATTGAGATAGTTTCTGATGTTATTTGTTACTGTATCACTGAAGCTGGGTGTGGGGTTATAGCCTTTTCTGCATCAATGGCACTTACAAGATCATGGAGGCAGTCATAGATTTTTTGAGAGCCCCGTCCTTTATTCCGCCTGAGATATGTGTAGCTTATCGAGTCATCGTTAAACGTGACGGATATGAGGCAATCAAGAATCCAGCCTTGCGTCCTCAAGGGTACGTTTACACCATATTTTCGCATCAGATCAAGGATTACACCGTTGTCGTTAGGGGTTGTTTCCCTGTTCCGGATTTTATTGGCCGCAGTTTCTAATTCCATATGTTTTTCTTCTTCCCTGCGGCGTTGTTTTGCTTCCTGCTCTTTCCGGTACTGTTCTTTTCGTTCTTTTTCTTCCTGTTTTCTTTTGGCGAGCCATACGGATTTCTTCTTCCGGTATGAGTTGGCAAGTTCTGTTTCGCCCAGCATATCAAGAGCCATCAGTTCCGAATTTTTTACGGGCCTGCCATGTGCGGAGGTGTAGGCTAGATGCGACAAAAAGCCATCTTTACCGATAAAGCTCTCCATACCGTGCAGACGTTCTGCCATTTGTTCTATCGGGTCGTGTCCGTAAAATGCCTCAAATCCTGTAAATATGTTTTCCCCGAGGTCATTAAACACCATATAAAAGCCACCATTGTAATCGGTGCCACCATCCTGATATGGTTTTTCTATCAGTGCGAGATAAAGCCCCTTGAATGAAGTATCTTTCAGGACTTTTTCCAGCGGATAGGCATTGTAATAATGTTTGCAAGGTGTATTGCCATCGTTTTTATAGCCGATTGTACGGATTCTCTTTGCTTCAATAGCGGTGAGATCAATGTTCTGTAGTGTGTTGTAATCGTTCATAAGGAGCCTCCTTTTAGGTGATGGCGGTGGGAATATCAGGCTGCTTCTGAGGCAAAGCCGGGGTGTATCAGTACCTCGTTATCGGAGAGCAGCGGACTTACCTTTGCGCCGCAGTTCAGCAGTAGTGCCATGATATTCTGCTTTATTTCGTATTCTGACAGGTGTGGGTGTTCGGATTTCGTCCGGTTCTGATAAAAGCCGATCCACGCTTCCTGTATATTGTCCGCTACATCGAGCTTGCGGCAGTCGTAGGTGGTGTTATCGGTTACCGGATAACCGTCTTTTCTGGCAATATTTTCGTATGTGCTGACCAGTCCTTCTGAAAAGTCGGACTGGGTCAGGGTCATTTTATGCATCATAAGCGTTTCCTTTCTGCCGATAGGCTGTTGGTGATTTCATAAAGAAAAAATGACAGGACAGCCATTTTCTGACTGCCCTGTCGGTAATAGTATTGTGACTATGCCGCTTCGGAATATTCCTCGGCATCTTCCGCCACCTCGAAATCGGAGATATCGGCACTTTCGTCCATGTCATCGGTATCTATCTCCGTATCAATGGCGGATTCTTCTTCGTTGGAATCAAAAGTTTCGTCATCCGATTCGGACGATTCCTCCCCATCCTTCCGGTAAACGGGGTGTGTGCCGGTCATGACTTCGTAAAATGCCTCATCGCTGAAGGAAAAACCGAGTTCGTCCAGCAGATCGTGGAAGTCGTGGAGCAAGGAAGCCTTCCCCGGAAGATACTCCGCATTGTAGTTCATCAGATCGCAGCCGTCGAAATTCTGACAGATGACAGCGAGCATCTGTGTGTAGGCAGGCATGTCGTCTATCTGGTCTGTCAGGGCATCTGCTTCCGCATCTGCCACCGAGTAGTATGCTTTATAGAGCATCATACCGGCGACAGCCTTCCGTGAAACATAAAGTCCGATGTCGCGGAGGACGCACCAGCAGTTGGCGGTGTAGCGTGCCTCATCTTCCGGCGGGTCGATCTTTTTGTCGATCAGATGGCGGCAGAAATTGTCGAGTTCTGCGTAAAGATCGCGGTACAGCTCGTCGTATTCTTTATGGCGTGCCCTGCGGTCCTGCTCGCGGAGTTCATATTCGGAGGGACCGGTCGGCTCTGCAGGTGTCTCTTCGGCGGAGGCAGTATCTGTGTCTGAGGCCATATTGTCATCGGTGTCAGTGCCCGTCGTTTCGTTTTCGTTGGCGGTATCTGAATCCTTATTTGCATCCTCGGTCTGCTCCTGCGGGAGTTCCTTCGGTACACGCTTGCCGACAACCTTAAAGGCGGTGGGCTGAACGATATAGTAGATTTCTTCGGAGTACTCTTCGAGGTCGGTCTCATCCAGCAGATGGTCAGGCAATTCTCCGTCAAGGGAGATACTGCAGATCGTCACCCAGTTGTAGGAATACTGCTGGTTGATGACTTCGACAGGTGCCTCGGAGATGGACTCTTTCTTTGCGATGGAGACCATTTTCTTTGCGGCACGTTCCCTCTTTTCTTCGAGAGCAGCCTGTTCGACCAGCCAGACGATGTCTCTGGAGTCTTCTGCCTCTTCGAGGATCTCGTTGCGTTTGTCGATACTCTTGACCTTTTCAAGGAGCGCAAGATCCGTGATGGTCAGCTGGAATCCGGTGTCGTTCATCTTCTCCGAGAGGATGTCACGGTCGAGCTTGGCGACATTCAGGCGGTGGCGCACCGTGGTCTTGGAAAAGCCGGTCTTTTCCGCGAGGGTACCGATATTGATGCCGAAATCCTCCAGGCACATCTGGAACCCTTCGGATTCCTCGATGAGGGTGAGATCCTTGCGCTGCATGTTCTCGGTGAGCATTGTAAGTGCCTGATCCGATTCCTCCATGTCGGTGACAACACAGGGGACAGTCTCAAGCCCTGCCTTTTTCGCAGCCTGGAGCCTGCGGTTGCCGATGACGACGAGGTACATATCCTCATTTTCGGGATCGGGAACGACGGTCAGGTTCTGGAGGATGCCGTTTTCCTTGATGCTGGCGGCAAGCTCGGGGATGCCTGTGTAGGTCTTGCGGACGTTGTTCGGGTGGTTGCGGAGATTGTTGATGCTGATTTCCATTGTCTTTGTCATAGTAGTTACCTTCCTTTCTTGGTAAAAAAAAGACAGGTGTGTCCCTGTCAAAGTTACATTGTGGTTGCGTCAGACTGCTGTGCCGTATAATTCCGGTTCGGCGAGGGGTGTGACCTGATCCGCCGTGAAGAAATTCATGTCCTTCATATAGTAGGTACGGGTCGGCGGTCGGGATGACCAGTCGGTGCGGTACTTCCAGATGGGGAAGTGGGCGCATGCCGTTTCACCCGGCTTGATCTGGTAACCCTGTTTGAGCCATGCACCGGCGGTGTAGATGTCCTCGGGCATTTCGTAGGAATAGGGGACTCCTTTGTAATCACGGAATTCGTGAATGCCTTTGGAACCGATCACTCCCTCCCGGAGAAGGCGGATTCGATGCAGCAGTATGATTCTTTCGTTGGTCATATATGGTTTCCTCCTTTCAGACCGCAGTGTCTGCTTCCTTCCGATCAGCGTATTTAGTTGTCAAGGTACCGGCAGTGGGTGTGCTGCCCGATTTCTGCTGTAATACGGGGACGGCAGAAATGCAAGCGACAAGCGTAGCGAGACGCCGTAGGGCAGCGCTTGCATTTCTGGCGGCTCCGTATTACTCCCCGGCGGGGCAGGGGTGTTATGGCTTTTCGTTTTCTTTATTGGGTGTGTTTTAGGGGCAGCACACACGCTGCCGGTGCATTGACAACGGAGGTGAGCGGAGGAGTTGGGGCGGTGGGGTGAAAGGGTGGCGGCAGTTTCTTTTCGTACCGTGAATTTCTGAATATGTAACAAGTAATTCCAAAGCTTTTGTTTCGTTTCATAGAGACAAAAGATATGGTGTGTGTTCGGAAATGAGGGTTTGGTATGGAGGAAAGACGGAAGGAAGTGGAGGAGAAGTACGGGAAAGAGGTCTGGCAGAATATGGACCGGCTGGCGGAATTTATGGCGAGGATGATCCATAAGTACGGACCGGAGCTGTTGAAGGAAATGGAAGAGGAAAAAAGAGGAGCCGGGAGCAAATAAGCTTCCGGTTTCTGTTGTAATAGGGATTGATAGATGATATAATCTAATAGAAGTGACGAGAACGATGAGTATTAAAAGCAAACAATGAAAGCGGGGATGATATGAAGGAAAAATGTTACTTGTATACAAGGGTATCCTCGGCGAAGCAGGTGGATGGATACAGCCTGGATGCGCAGAGGGAGAGGCTGCATGACTATGTGGAATACAAAGGGCTTGCAATCGCAGGGGAGTATTGCGACGCTGGGTTTTCCGGGCACAGTATTAAGGGAAGACCGCAGTTTACCCAGATGCTGGATGACATTGTGGCAGAGAAGGATGGGATTCGATGGGTCGTTGTGTTCAAGCTGTCGAGGTTTGGGAGAAATGCGGCGGATGTGCTGAGAACGATGCAGCTGCTTTCGGATTTTGATATCAATCTGGTCTGTGTGGATGATGCGATTGACAGCTCGACACCGGGAGGCAGGCTTGCGCTTTCCATTCTTTCGGCTGTGGCAGAGATTGAGCGGGAGAATATTCATATTCAGCTTGAGGCCGGGCGTGACATGATGCTTAAGGGCGGCGGGTTTCCGGGAGGTCCGATTCCCTTTGGGTATCGTAAGGGTGAGAACGGCTTGGAGATTTTCAAGCCGGAGGCGGATATTGTGAGTATGATTTATGAGCGGTATCTTCGTGAGGATGGCAGCATTGCCGGTGTGACGAATTATTTTAATGAAATGGGATATACGCGCAGGAGTAAAAACGGGGTGATGCCTTACACGACAACTTTTGTCAGTGATATCCTTCGCCGTCCGGTATATGCCGGGAAATATATCCATAATCTGCGTTCGGCGACAGGGAAACCGGTTTATGAGGTTAAGGGGAGCCATGAAGCAATCGTGTCGGAAGATATCTGGGAAAGCACGCAGAAGAAGATGAGGGACATGGCAGATAGGTATAAGCCGCAAAAGGAGCATTGCAGTCTGCTGGCGGGGCTGATCCGATGCCCGAAATGCGGCGGTCCTATGGTTACCTGTGGCGGCGGGAAGGATATCAACCATAATCACGGTGGTTATTATAAGCCTTATTACAGTTATCATTGTAGTTTCCATACGAAGAAGGAGGGTGTAAGATGTTCCTTTCGCCGTATGTTTTCGGAGAAGCGGATCGACAAGGCGGTGTATGAGGTAATCTGCAGGGTGGATACTTCGACGGAGTTTCGGGAGGCACTTTCGGATAAGATGGCAGCGAAGAAGTCCGTCGAGGACTGTAGGGCTGATATAAAGGATATCCGCAGGAAGATCATGATTTTGGAGACAGAAAAGCGGAATATCGGTCGGGAGCTGGATCTTCTTGATCCGATCGATGAGGGGTATTCGGAGGCTTTTTCGGAATTACAGGATAAGATGGATGTTTTGTATGACCGTATTGATGTGTTAGAGGCTGATCTTGAAGAGGCTGAAAATGAAAGGGAGCTGGCGCAAAATGACAATGTGGTTTCTGAGGAACTGGAATGGTTTGTTTCGGATTTCCCCAAGGTTTTTGATAAGATGACGGCGCAGGAGAGGCGAGAGTATTGCAGGCTTTTCATTGACAGGATCGAGGTTTTTCCGGAGAAGAGGAAGGATGGGCGCATTCTTAAGAGTATTTCATTTACGATTCCGATCAAGTCACTGGAACGGACAAGCTTCAGCGGTACGAAGAAAACCGCTTCCGTGAGTTTTTCCGTGGATTGTGGCAAGGCTGAGATTACGGCGGCTGAGGCTAATGCAAAGGCTACTTATGTTCAGATCAAAAAGTTTGTGCGTGACCGGTATGGTGCTAATGTGCATAGTCTGTATATCGCGCAGATCAAGACGAAGTGCGGACTGGATATGAGGAAGAATTACAATATTTCAAAAAAGAATGGCAGGGTGCCGAATTGTCCGGCTGATAAAGAAAAGTACATTGTGGATGCACTGAAATTTTATAAAGTTTTGGGGAAAGATGTGGAGGTAATGGCATGAAGAAGGTGAGAAGATGTTATATTTATATCCGGGTGTCTACGGCGATGCAGGTGGAAGGATACAGTCTGGAGGCACAGAAGGAGAAGTTAAAGAAATATGCGGAATACCAGAAGATGGAGATTGTGAGGGAATACTGTGATGCCGGTCGCTCGGGGAAGAGCATTTCGGGCAGACCGGAGTTTACCCGGATGCTTAAAGATATTGAGGACGAAAAAGATGCGATTGATTATGTGCTGGTTTTTAAGCTGTCACGCTTTGGCAGGAATGCGGCTGATGTGCTGAATTCCTTGCAGTTATTACAGGACTATGGGGTGAACCTGATCTGCGTGGAGGATGGGATTGATTCTTCCAAGGATTCCGGGAAACTGATGATCACGGTGCTTTCTGCGGTCGCGGAGATCGAGCGCGAGAATATTCTTGTCCAGACGATGGAAGGCCGGAAGCAGAAAGCAAGGGAAGGAAAATGGAGTGCAGGGATTACGCCGATCGGTTATTCGTTGGAAAAGGGTACCGGCAAACTTTTGGTGGTGGAGGATGAGGCGAAGATCGTCCGGCTGATTTTTGATATGTATACCAAGCAGGATAAGACGCCGGAGCAGATCGCGCAATATCTGAACAGCCACGGATATGAGAAGAAAAAGAGCCGGGAGAGGGAGATTACTTATTTCCAGCGGCGTTATATTATCACCATCCTTGACAATCCGGTATATGTCGGGAAGATTGTTTACGGCAGGAGGGTGAATGAAAAGGTTAAGGGAACCCGGGATCAGTATCACAAGGTCTGGACGGATGATTATGTGGAGGCTGATGGGATGCATGAGCCGATCATTGACAAAGTGACATGGGAGTTGGCGAGGCTGAAACGGGAGCGGACCGGTCTTCGGTGGGTGAAGACGCACAGTCTGGAGCATGAACATATTCTTACTGGGCTTATCAGATGCCCGGTCTGTGGTAAGACTATGTGTGGGACGGTGAGCCGTCATACGAAGAAGGGTACCGATATTTACAAGGATACATTTTATTACAGGTGCTTGCACAATGGCAGGATGGAGGATGGCAGTAAGTGTGATTTCCGGGGGAACCTCAATCAGGACAAGTTCAATGCGGAGATCGAGGGTGTGATCCGCAAGCTGGTCGAGCATGAGGATTTGAGGAAGCATATTGAGGCTAAGCTGACGGAGATGACGGATGTTTCCAAGCTGGAAGAGGAGCGGGAGCAGACGGTGGCTCTTTTGGAGCAGACCAAGGGGGCTAAGGAGAGGCTGATGGAGCAGATGGATACTTTGGATGGTTCTGACAGGCATTACCGCCGGAAGATGGAGGATATGCAGGAGAGATTGGACGGGTTGTATGATAAGATTGCGGACATTGAGGGTGTGATCCGTGATATTGATGTTAGGATCGAGGGGGCTTATACCAACAAATTTTCGACGAGGCAGGTTTGTGAGATTTTGATGAATTTTGATAAATTCTATGATATGATGACGGATATGGAAAAGAAAGAGTTCATGCGGTTGTTTGTGGAGTGGATCGAGATTCGCCCCGAGGTGAAGAAGGGGGAGACGAGGTTTCGGCGCATGAAACTTAAGTTTCCGGTGTATCTGGATGGTGTAGAGGGGGATGAAGTTTGTTTGCGAGATGGGGAGGATGTTGAGACCGTAGTATTGATGTCAAGGGTCGACGGCAAATAGCCGCGAAAGTCCTTGATTTCAGGTACTTTTCGGCTCCCGATAGTTTCGAGCGGGTGGAGCGGGTAATAGTCTGCGGTAACTTATCCAAGGGTAAATCAGCTCAAAAAGTGTGAGAGTTGAGTTGCCACGATAGATGTCACATAGTTGAGTTGCCGAGTTAGATGTTGGGAAGTTGTGGCTGTGAGATAGATGTCAGCGCGGAAAATCAGAATTTAAGAGGACAATTATATGGCAAACAAATATGAAGTAATAGATGAATCAACATGGGAACGAGCTATGCACTGCATGGTTTTCCGGAACAGTATAGAACCGGCATTTTGTGTGACTTTTGAAGCCGACGTTACTGAATTCAAGAAAAAGGTCAAGGAGGAAGGCTTGTCTTTTACCTTGGCAATGGTCTATGCAGTCTGCAAGTGCGCCAATGAAGTCGAAGCGTTAAGATACAGATTTTTGGATGGGAAAGTCGTGCTTTACGAGAGAATTGATACAGCATTTACCTACCTTAACAAAGAAACAGGATTGTTTAAGGTTGTCAACGTTCCGTTCATAGATAATCTTCCAGAATATGTGGCGTTGGCATTAAAGACAGCTGAGGAACAGCAGGAGTATTTTACCGGCCCTCTTGGAAACGATGTGTTTCAATGTTCTCCTATGCCGTGGGTGACTTATACGCATATTTCGCACACTAACTCCGGAAAAAAGAACAATGCGACTCCTCTGTTTGATTGGGGAAAATACTACGAGAAGGATGAACGTGTCTTGATTCCGATTTCAATTCAGGCACATCATTCTTTTGTTGACGGGATTCATATAGGGCAGTTTGTTGATGCTCTGCAAAAGTTCTTTGACGAATATTAACACGCTGCAATAGATTAATGTATGAAATACTGCCTGCGCTGATGAAGAAAGGGAAAACATGAAACTGAAGAACGTACTGATCGTTGTAAAAGACATCGAGAGAGCCAGACAGTTCTACCATGATCTGTTCGGCCTTGAGATGATCCTTGACAATAATGGAAATATGATTATGACAGAAGGGTTGGTGCTGCAGGAGGAAAAATACTGGAAAGAGTTCCTTGGAAAAGAGATCATTCCGGAGAATAACTCCTGTGAGCTCTATTTTGAGGAGTCTGATATTGAAGGATTCGTAGAGAAACTTGAGAAATATTATCCGGATGTGAAATATGTGAATCGACTGATGACGCACAGCTGGGGACAGAAGGTCATTCGCTTCTATGATCCGGACGGCAACTTAATTGAAGTGGGAACACCGATGTAGTATGAGGAAAAGATATGGCTTTTGATTATAAAAAAGAATACAAGGAATTTTACATGCCGAAGAACACTCCGTCCATCGTGACAGTGCCGAGCATGAACTATATCGCGGTTCGAGGTCATGGCGATCCGAATCCGGAGGACAGTGAATATAAGCAGGCGATGCAAGTACTCCGAAGAGCACTTGCGATTCAGTTCAAAGCCTTTATAGATAGCGACAAGGAAGACGCTGCGGATATTGTGGCAATGACCTATCAGCAGCTTTTGGAGGAGCCGGAACAGGAGCCCAGCTCCTTTCACCACATATCGTCTCTGTACCCGGACGACACGGTGTACATCAAGCCGGATCACAAGAGAAGCTATTCCGGTTTCATGTATGAGAAGCTGACGGTAACGTGGAAATTCTCTAATCTGGGTACGCAAACATGGTGTGGTCGAAAGCTGTATCTTTCCAATCATGATGAGATAAGGCCACGGGCGGAAAACAACTACATTGAAATACCGGAGACTCCACCGAAAACCGGTGTGGAAATCTCCGTAGTCATTGAACTCAGACCGTTTGAAGGGCGCACGACTTGCCATTGGATCATGGTAGACAGTGGTGATAATGACTGCTATCCCGGTAGTCGAATGTTCGATATAGATATAGATGTAAAGTTCAAAAGGAAGAACTCTTATAGGTAATTGCGAAACTCGCTGTGCGAGTTCGCAATCTTGAATGAAATAGAGGGCAGAATCCTGCATGGCAGGATTCTGGGATGGAAAATAAAAACGAAATGGCCAAAAAGATGGAAGAAGGTGATTTTTGGCGTACCTTA
>JAFUYB010000028.1 GCA_017470735.1 Lachnospiraceae bacterium
TTAATTAACTCAAACCAACATAATAAGGGAAAACTTTCCGATAGGGAAGAGTGGGATCCAATCCTTCTCTTCCTTTTATATCTGTCAGAATATATGTTCTGTGCTTCTTCTTTCAGGCAACGATAATTTTACACTAACATTTTGACCGTATTTCTTCCTATTAAAAATAGCAGTTGACGGAATCATTTTTATGGTGTAGAATGTTTGCGTTTTCGATTATTTTAAGTTGCCATCCCATGACTGGCCGGTGGCAATATTCGGGGGACTTTTCACTTGGATTTTGGGGGATGATCTATGGCAATCGGAGAGGAAATTGACAAAATCTTAAAAGCGGACAAGACCGTGATCCCTATTGATATCGGCATCGGGCCGCCGGGTTTTTTTGACATTACGCGGTCGGTCGTGCTGACCTGGGGGATCATGGCAGTGTGCCTGATCGTATGTCTGATCCTGACGAGCGGACTGCGGATCGACCACATTTCACGCAAGCAGGCGGCGATCGAGCTCGTGATTCTAAACCTGCGCAAGCTGGTCGAAGGAATGCTCGGCGAATCGGGTCGTCCATACGCCGAATACATCATGACGGTGCTCGTCTACCTGGGCATTTCCAATATGATCGGGCTGATCGGCTTCACACCGCCGACGATGGATCTGAATGTGACCGTAGCACTCGCACTGATGAGCATCGTGCTCGTCGAGGCGGCAGGCATCCGCAAAAAGGGCGTCAAGATCTGGCTCTCCGATTTCAAGGAGCCGATTCCGGTCATATTACCGATGAACATTTTAGAGCTGGGCATCCGTCCTCTCTCACTGTGCATGCGACTGTTCGGAAATGTGCTTGGCGCGACGGTCATCATGGAGATGATCAAGGTCGTGGTACCCGTAGTGCTGCCTGCAGTCTTAAGTGTCTATTTTGACATTTTCGACGGACTGATCCAGGCTTATGTCTTCTGTTTTCTGACATCGCTCTACATCGCCGAGGCGACCGAGGAAAAAGAGCGTGAGACAGCGGAAGAAAAGGCGGAGCGCAAACGGCTTGCTGCGGAAGCGCGGGCGGAACGCCGCGCGGAGCGGGCACGCAAAAAAGCGGAAGAAGAACAATTCGATATCTGGGCATTTTACCGCCGGATACTGATGCTGCCGCCGAAGGAAGCGATCGCATAAGCATCCGCGACTATCTGACCTATGGATTTTCACCGTTATCTGCGACAGAAAGCGGTGCATCAATACAACATACCTGCTGCGCAGGATTTAGAAAAGGAGGACTACATTCATGGATCTGACAACACTGGCTGCGGCAATTGCTGCGTTTACGGGCATTGGCGCAGGTATCGGAATCGGAATCGCAACCGGAAAAGCAGTGGACGCTGTCGCGAGGCAGCCGGAGGCGAGCGGCAAGATCATGACACTGCTGCTCTTGGGCGGCGCGCTTGCCGAGGCAACGGCTATTTACGGCTTCGTTATCGCAATTATCATTTTAGTTTCCTGACAGGAGTGAGAGATTATGCTGAATGTCAATATGAGTATTATTTACATGATCATCAATCTGCTGATCCTGTTTCTGATCTTCCGCTTCATTCTGTTCAAGCGCGTGGACAAGATTCTGCGTCTGCGGGAAAAGGAGATGGAAGAGGTCAAAAGCGAGGCGGCGAAGATCAAAGCCGAGGCTGAGGCCGCAAAGGAAAAGTACGAGACCGAATACGCCCGCCTCGAAGCGGAAAAGGAAGCTGTATTCGCGGAGACGAAAAAGACGGCTTACGGCGTGCGTGAGCGTATTTTAAACGAGGCAAAGCAGCAGACCGATGAGATGATCGCGCAGGCCAAGCAGTCTGCGGATGACACCTATGCGCGCGAGCGTTCAAAAAATGAGGATGCGATCGCGGAGCTTGTCTTAAATGCCGCATCCAAGATCTCGGGCCAGTCCCATTCACCGGAAAATGACCGGGAATTGTACGACCGTTTTATCAAGTCCGCGCTTGAGGATCTGTCATTTGGTGAGGAGGCTACGGAAGCATGAGTACGCGCATAGATTCCAACACAGCCATACTGCGCTACGCCGCGACTCCGCCGACGGATGAGCAGATCGCGCAGATCCGGCAGATCCTTGCCAAGCGGTTTCGCAACAAGGCTATCGCGCTCGAACTGCAAAAAGACGATCAGCTTACCGGCGGATTTGTCATCAGTTATGGCAATTTTGAGTACGACTGGAGCGACAGAGGCCGTGAGAGCCAGCTCGAATCCGGTCTGATCGTCAGCCATGACAATTTTCTGCGCAGGCGCAATCCCGAGGAGAATATTATTTCGATCCTCAAAGGGCGGATCGAGGAATTCGAGCTTTACGCCGAAGCAAAGGAGATCGGCACGGTTCTTGAGATCGGCGACGGTATCGCGACGATCAAGGATGTGGGCAATGTCAATTACGGCGAGATCGTGATTTTTGACGACGGCACGCGCGGCATGGTGCAGGATATCCAGAAAAAAACTGTCGGCGTGATTCTGTTCGGCGACCAGCGCGGTATCCGTGCAGGCAGCCATGTCGTCCGGATGAACCGCGAGGCCGGTATTTCAGTCGGAGAAGATTACCTCGGCAGGGTCGTTGACGCGCTCGGCGCGCCTCTTGACGGCGGCGCCAATATCCGTCCGGTCGGCTACTACCCCATCGAGCAGCCTGCTCCCGGTATCTCGGAGAGGCAGTCGGTGCATGAGCCGATGGAGACCGGTATCCTTTCGATCGATACGATGTTTCCGATCGGCCGCGGACAGCGCGAGCTGATCATCGGCGACCGCCAGACCGGCAAGACGAGCATTGCGCTCGATACGATCATCAACCAGCGCCGTTCCGATGTGATCTGCATCTATGTCGCGATCGGCCAGAAAGCTTCGACGATCGCGCAGCTGGTCAACACTTTGAAAAAATACGACGCCATGCGTTATACGACGGTGGTGGCGGCTACGGCGAGCGATCCCGCGCCTTTGCAGTACATCGCGCCTTATGCCGGAACCGCAATGGCCGAATACTATATGCATCGCGGGCAGCATGTGCTGATCGTCTATGACGATCTGTCCAAGCACGCGGTCGCTTACCGTTCCTTGTCGCTGCTGCTGGGCAGACCGCCGGGACGGGAAGCCTACCCCGGTGATATTTTCTACCTGCATTCGAGACTGTTGGAGCGGTCGGCGAAATTGTCCGACGAGCTCGGCGGCGGTTCGATCACGGCTCTGCCGATCGTAGAGACGCAGGCAGGCGATGTGTCCGCTTACATTCCGACCAATGTCATCTCGATCACGGACGGTCAGATTTTCCTTGAGAGCGACTTGTTTTTCGAGGGAATGCGTCCGGCGGTCAATGTCGGTCTTTCGGTATCCCGTGTCGGCAGCTCTGCCCAGACAGAGGCGATCCGCAAATCATCGGGAAGCATCCGTATCGATCTGGCGCAGTACCGCGAGATGGCTGTATTCACTCAGTTCTCATCGGATCTCGATGATATGACCAAAAAACAGCTTGCCCATGGGCAAGTACTGATGGAATTGTTAAAGCAAAGACTCGGACGGCCGATGCCGATGGCGGATCAGGTCATTTCGCTGATCGCTGCCAATGGCGGGCTTTTGGATGATATTCCCAAGGATGATGTCAAGGACATTCAGCGCGGGATGCTCCACTGGTTCCACCATATGCAGGAAAAGATCTGCCTGGAGCTGCGGCAGGAGAAATACCTGCCCTTCCGTTTAAAGGATGAGATCCTCGCGGCAGCAAAGGAGTATTTGGCTGATCCCGCAGAGGCCGACCGGAAGGTTGAGGACGCTCCTCTGTTTGAGGAAGCAAACTCATCGGTCAGCAAGCCGGTATAATAAATCCTGTTCCGTCAGCAGGCGGAGCAGATACGACAGATAAAGGATTTGACTTATGGCAAGTGTCAAGGAAATCCGGGACCGGATGCGAAGCATCAATGATACCTTGAAGATCACGAATGCGATGTATCTGATCTCTTCCAACAAAGTGCGCAAAGCCCGGCGTATGCTTCAGGAGACGGAGCCGTTTTTCCTGCGGGTGCAGGATATGCTCGAACTGATCATGCGGCATCTGCCGCCGGGCACACAGGACAATTACCTCGATATCGGTCAGTTTCCTCCGCTTGAGGAACGCAGACGCAGCTATCTGATCATTACTGATGACAAGGGGCTTGCCGGTGCATACAACCACAATGTATTAAAGGCCGCTGACGCGGAATTTGAAAAATGCCATAAAGAGCCGCGCATCTATGCGGTCGGCGAAGTCGGAAGGCAGCATTTCCAGAAGTTGGGATACGAGATCGCCGGGCAGTTCCAATATACAGTGCAGAGTCCGACCATTTCCCGGGCACGCGATATTACCAATGTCCTTGTGGACGAATATCTCGCCGGTGAGATGGACGAGCTGGTCGTCGTCTACACGATGATGAAGCATGGCACGCTTTCCGAGGTTCAGGTGCGGACACTGCTGCCGCTTTCGGTGCCGGAGGATGTCATGACGATCCTTTCGATTGATCCCGATGACAATGCCGTGCGCGACGATGAGACCGTCCGCAGCTTATTGGAGACATTAGAAAAAGAAGAATTCCAGCTGCTTCCGAACCCAAACGCCGTCCTCGACAACATGGTGCCGAGTCTATTGATCGGTTACATCTACGGCGCGCTCGTCGAAGCTTTCTGTACGGTGCAGAATGACCGCATGATGGCAATGGACGCCGCCAACAAAAATGCTTCCGAGATGCTCAAAAATCTGGAAATGAGCTACAACCGCGAGCGCCAGAGCCAGATCACGCAGGAGATCACCGAGATCGTCAGCGGCGCCAGGGCGAATCAGAAGAAGCACGAGGATGAAGATGATAATGAAGATGGATGATCTGTTTTTCGGAAACAGTGGAAATATGAAAATTAAAATTGTTTTCCTTAAAGGAAATGGATACGAGATCCACTGCTTACGGAGACACAATTTCGTAATATGAGCGTCTGCTTTAGCGAATATTCCACGAAATGGATGTCGTAGTTAGCAGTTAGCTCGTAGGAATGGTCTGACTGCGGAAAACAATTTTAATTTTCATATTTCCGCCTCCATCAAGGATACCTCATTGAAAGGAACAAAATCGTGTCAAATTTAGCTAAAGGAAAAATCATACGCGTCATGGGACCGGTCGTGGATGTCCAGTTTGCGGCAGAGGACCTGCCCTACATCAAAGACGCATTGGAAGTGATCAACCGCGGCAAGCGCGAGATCATGCAGGTCGAGCAGCACATCGGCGGCGACGCTGTCCGCTGCATCATGCTTGCGGCCAGCGAAGGTCTGCACAAGGATATGGAAGTCACCGCTACCGGCGGTCCGATCTCCGTACCGGTCGGTGAAAAGACCCTCGGCAGGCTTTTGAATGTCATAGGCGACACGATCGACGAAGGTGAACCTTTAGACGATGTCGAGCATTGGAGCATCCACCGTCACGCGCCTTCCTTTGACCAGCAGAGTCCGGTGGTCGAGATTTTAGAGACCGGCATCAAGGTCGTGGATCTGCTCGCGCCCTACGCAAAAGGCGGCAAGATTGGTCTGTTCGGCGGAGCCGGTGTCGGCAAGACTGTACTGATCCAGGAGCTGATCCGCAATGTCGCGACAGAGCACGGCGGTTATTCGATCTTCACGGGCGTCGGCGAGCGTTCCCGTGAGGGCAACGACCTTTGGAACGAAATGAAGGAGTCCGGCGTTTTAGAGAAAACGGCACTCGTCTTCGGACAGATGAACGAGCCGCCCGGAGCGCGTATGTGCGTGGCACAGACGGGGCTTACCATTGCCGAATATTTCCGTGATGTCCAGAATCAGGATGTGCTTTTGTTCATTGACAATATTTTCCGTTTCGTGCAGGCTGGCTCTGAGGTGTCCTCCCTGCTTGGACGGATGCCTTCCGCCGTCGGTTATCAGCCGACTCTGGCAACGGATTTGGGTGAGCTGCAGGAGCGTATTACTTCTACCGAGCATGGTTCTGTCACATCCGTTCAGGCTGTCTATGTACCTGCGGACGACCTGACCGACCCTGCCCCGGCGACGACCTTTGCCCACCTCGATGCGACGACCGTGCTTTCACGAAAGATTGTGGAGCAGGGTATCTACCCGGCAGTGGATCCGCTGGCTTCTTCTTCCCGTATCCTCGAAGCCGATGTCGTCGGCAGGGAGCATTACAAGGTGGCTCTTGAGGTGCAGGAGATCTTACAGAAATACAAGGAGCTGCAGGACATCATCGCGATCCTGGGTATGGACGAGCTCGGCGAGGATGACCGCCTGACTGTCTACCGTGCCCGCAAGATCCAGCGTTTCCTCTCCCAGCCGTTCCATGTGGCGGAGCAGTTTACCGGCGTGCCGGGGGCCTATGTCCCGATCAAGGAGACGGTGCGCGGCTTCAAGGCGATCATTGATGGCGAGATGGATGAATATCCCGAAGCGGCATTCTTCAATGTCGGAACGATTGATGATGTAAAGGAAAAGGCAAAGAAGCTGTCCGAACAGACGGATGAGGAATAACATTGATGATGGATCTGGCGCGGCAACGAAATGTTTGGTGCCCGTGCCACAGGAGGTAGGCGATGGCAAAGCTGTTCACGCTTGAAATCTATGCGGCGGACCGTAATTTCTATAAAGGAAACTGTATGCAGGTCGTCGTCTCGGTCGGCGACGGTACGCGCGGTGTCATGGCTGACCATGAGCCGATGCTGATCGGTATCGATATGGGTATCGTGCGTATGCAGAAGGAAGATGAGTCCTGGGAAGAGATCGTGGTCGGACGCGGCAGCATGCAGGTCGCCAACAATCTCGTGACCCTGCTTGTAGAGACTGCCGAATACCCCTGGGAGATCGATATCCGGCGTGCCGAGGAGGCGAAAGCCCGTGCCGAAGAGGAGCTGCGCCAGAAGCGCTCCCGGTCGGAATACGAGGCGTCACAGGCTTCGCTCGCCCGTGCCCTCTCCAGACTTCGCGCCGTACGGGATGTCAATTCAATGTAAAAAAAGGTGTGGTGAATGCGCATATTCAACGCAGACCCACACCTTGTGTCAACAATAATCAGCATCAAAGCCACTCAACCTTGAGCGGCTTTTTTCCTTTCATTTCGACATCCTGGTCTTCGTCGACTTCCTCGATGTCCATCAGTGGGCCTTCCGCCTTTTCGGGGTAAAGATGCCCGTCTAAATGATCGTATTCGTGCAGGATGACGCGCGCGAGTACCTCTTCCGCTTCGAGGATGAATTCCCGCATGTCCTTGTCGCATGCCTTGATCCGTACATAGCTCGGACGGATGACATTGGCTATTTTGCCCGGCACGGAAAGACAGCCCTCACTGCCCTTCTGCTCGCCTTTTGTCTCCAATACCTCGGGATTGATGAATATCAACGGATCTTTTTCCTCATCCTCCTCGGATGTGTCGATCACAAAAATCCTCCGTAAAATACCGACCTGCGGTGCGGCAAGCCCTATGCCCTCGCCGTCATACATTGTATCCAGCATATCGTCCACGAGCGTCTTCATCCGCTCTGTCATCTTCTCCACCGGCCGCGCCTGCTTGTACAAAATCGGATCGCCCTCTAAGCGAATTTCTCTCAGTGCCATAATGTCTGTCTTCTCTCTTTCTTTCCTTACTTACTCTCCACTTATATGGCATTTTCACACAAAGTCTATTGTAACAAAATGTCGGCTCTGTGACAACCAATTCCGCAAAATCATTTAAGCCTGGCCGCAATCCGCCTCAAACTGCACCACGCAAGCCTCCATCCCGGGCACGCGGATCCGCACGGCGCCTTTGCCGCTCTCACCGGTCGACTTCACATAAAACCCGCTCTGCCCGCCGCGGAGTGGCACCACCTCCGGTCCGATCAGTATAACTGCCCCTGCTGCCTCAAGCCGCATCGACTCATCATAATAGCACAGTACATTGCCTGCGTCATCCACCGCGCGCACGCGCACCGAAGCGACATCATAGCTGTCCCGCTCGACCAGCTTCATATGGCTGCATTTTACCTCCAGATGCATTCCGCTGACCGGCTCTTTTTTAAGCTCCGCCACAACCTTACCGTCCCGGAGCGCCTCAAAGCGGAATACCGATCTGCCGGAGCGTGGCGTCCCTATGTACTTTTGATACAGACTGTCAATCTGATCCTCGCGCATCCGATACATCCCGACGAGCTGCGCCAGTGCCAGCTTCACCTTGCCGGAAGCAGCCTGTCCGTACATTGCCCTTTGGTTCAGGCAGAACGCCAGCAGCTTCGCCTGCCGTCCTGCATACCCCTCCTTTTTCGTCAGGACATCGCCGAGATAATCGTCGACCAAGACCGGGCCGGAGCGCATCTTTGGATACGGCGAATTCTTGGTTGTATATTCCTTCAACAACCTGCCGCCCCGGTACATCCGCACCGTCGGCGCGCTGGCGATCAGATAGGTCTCGCCGAACGCGTCCGGTGAATGCTCGCCGGTCTGCATATCCGATGAAACATAAAGCACATTGCTCTGCCCCGCCTGCGCCGCATACAGCTGTGCCGCCATTTTAGGATTGCGGAACGCGTCCATGATCCCCTGGTAACACAGCCCGTCACCGCTGCCGAAGCCGCTGCGGACAAAATAATCGCTCATGCACCAGCCAAATCCGCCTGCTATGCCGCCATCGTCGGAAATGGCGTTCAGTACCGCCGCATGACGGAGCATCTGTTCTGTCCGGTGCGCTTCATTGTCATAGGATTTTGTGGGAAAATTGCGCCCCACATAAGCAGAAACCAGATACGGCTTTCCCGTGTCGGGCGTCACCTCGGATTTCTCCTCCAACGCCTCATTGGACCCGTCATGGGAATAATCGTCGTAGGTGCAGACATCCTCCAAGAGATGCATCTGCGCCTCGTCCCGCGCTCCCGCAGTCGGCCGCGACAGATCCATTTCCCGCGCAATGCGGTTGGTCTCGGCGTACAATTCATCATCGTCTTTCGAATCCGCGATGCGCACACCCCACAGAATGACCGACGGGTGGTTGCGGTGCTGCCCGATCATCTCCCGCGTATTTTGGCAGGCGATCTGCTTCCACTTGTCATCACCGATAAATGTCTGCCCGGGGATTTCGGCAAACACCAGCAGCCCCTGGTCGTCACAGCCGTCTAAAAAATGCCGGGACGGCGGGCAGTCCGCCGTGCGGACGGCGTTGCACCCGAGCTCGTGCCTGATGATGCGCGCGTCCTCCCGCTGCATGCTCTCCGGCATCGCGTCACCGACATACGGAAACGACTGATGACGGCAGATCCCGCGCAGCTTCAGCTGTCGCCCGTTTAAAAAAAAGCCCTTTGCTTTCCACTGGATGTGGCGGAAGCCGATCCGATCCGTATGGACATCCACGGTCTCCCCGTCCAGCCGCAGCTCGGTCCGTATCTCATAGCAGACCGGTGAAGCGATATCCCACAGATGCACCTTGCCCGCCAGCGTCGCTGTCTGTCCGTCGGGGGACAATGGCTGGTTGGATATCTGCTTGTTGTTCAGGAACTGACAGACGAACAGCCTGCGCTGCTGCGCCCGTTTATACGCCTCTTTGGACAGCACAATGCCCGTCTGCACATTTCCGGTCATCGTCACCTGCTTTAAGCGGTCGAGGCTCATGCCGCGGGTCTTTGGCGTATCCCGCAGCGTGGGCTGATAAAATACGCTCTCCATGCAGACCGGATCTTTGACCTCCAGATAAACATCCCGGTACAGCCCGCCATAGGTCAAAAAATCGATCTCACTGCCGAATGGGGGCTGGTTCAGGCTCTCACGGCTGTCAAGGCGCACCGAAAGCAGATTCTCCTCCCCGAAGCGCACGGTATCCGAAATATCCGCCGTGAACGCCGTGTAGCCGCAGAAATGCTCCGCGACGCCGATGCCGTTTAAAAACACCTGCGCCCTATGCGCGGCGCCTTCAAAAGTCAAAAACAGCCGCTTCCCCTTCCATTCCGCAGGGATCTGCAGCTGCCGCTGATAGGCGCTTTCCATCTGGTATGCGCGCTCATCAAAATAGTGGTACGGCATCTCGCGGACTGTGTGGGGAAGCCGCACCGGCACGCCGCCGTCTGCCCGGCTTCCCCGCAGCCCATCCGACCACTTCTGATAAAATATCCAGTTGTCGTTGAGATTCACCTGGTTTCTCATCGTCACTTTTCATCGCGTATTATGGTCAGGCACGCATTCCATCCACCAAAATACCGGACACTTCTTCCAATGCTTCCTTATAAGGAAGCTCCCTCTTTTGCAGCTCATCACTGGACAAAAACCGTTCCAAGGTTGATTCGTAAATCATCTTGAGCAGATTCTCATTGACCGGGCGAAAATGCCCGTCCTTCACTGCCTGGCGCATCACCTCAAAGGTCAGCTCCCAGCCGCTCTCCAAATGCTCCTCGATCCTTTTGTAATGCTCCGGATAGCGGTCCTTTAACTGATAGATCCTTGTCAGATCGACTTCGGAAATGTGTTCCGGCAATGCGCTTAAGATCCGCCGGAACCGCTCATCGCTTGAAAGCGATGTGTCTTCACTGATCCTCTGTTTCTCGATCCGGATCCGGTCAAACACGAAATCTATAAGCTCCATCAGCATCGAAGCCTTGTCTGGAAACACACGGTAAATTGTCTTTTTGCTCATGGACAGCTCGTTTGCGAGGTCGTCCATTGTAAAACGCGCTCCTTTCCTCCTGAATACGGCAATCGTCCCTTCAAGAATTCTTGTTTTCATTTCTCCTTCTTTCTAATTGACAAGCTGCATAATAGATCTTTAAGCCGCAAAAAGAAATGCTTTACGGCTCTTTATTGTGAAACAAAGGCTTGACCTCTGTTTTCAATACATATTGTACAAAGCACAGGCACAAGATCACGGACACGACCTCAGCGATCGGAAAGGCCCACCAGACCAGATTGACATTGCCAAAGCGTGACAAAACAAACGCGACCGGAAGCAGAACAAAGAGCTGACGGCTGATCGAAACGATCAGACCGAACGGCGCGTGACGCATCGCCTGGCAGATCGAAATGCTGATTACGGACACCCCTGCCACCAGATAGTGCGTACTGATGATCCGAAGCGCCGGCACGCCGATCGACATCATATTGTCCGATGCCGAAAACAGCGTCAGCAGCTGCGACGGGAATATCTGGAATATGAGAAAGCACATCCACATCAGTCCGACTGCCGCGCAGGTCGCGATCCGTATCGTCCTCATAATGCGCTCGGGCTTTGCCGCGCCGTAATTGTACGCGATGATCGGCATCATGCCGTTGTTGAGTCCGAATACTGGCATGAACGCGAAGCTCTGCAGCTTGAAATACACGCCGAACACCGCCACCGCCGTGGATGAGAACGCGACAAGGATCTTATTGAGCCCGAAGGTCATGACTGAGCCGACCGCCGACATAAAGATCGACGGAATGCCGACCCCATAGATCGACCTTACGATCTCCAATGAAAACGGATTCTCCTTCAGCGACAGCTGAAGCTCCTTGTTTTTATATACATTAAAATAAACAGCCAGCCCGGAGCCTAATAACTGTCCGAAGATCGTCGCCGCCGCCGCGCCAGCGATGCCCATTTTCGGAAACGGTCCGAGACCGAAGATCAGCACCGGATCCATGATGATATTGGTAATGGCGCCCGCCAGCTGCGTGATCATCGTATAAAATGTCTTGCCCGTCGAGGTCAGGATCTTTTCGAGCATCGTCTGCGCAAACATGCCGATGCCTAAAACACCGACAATGCTGGTGTAGGTCACGCCGTAGGAAGCGATCGTCTCATCCGTCGTCTGCACCGCGAAAAACGGCCGGACCAAAAGCAAGATCAGCACCGCGAAAATAATGTAATGCATCGCCGCTAAGCGCAGACCGTGTACCGCTACGGAATTGGCGCGCTTGAAATTCTTTTCTCCTAAATGCCGTGATACCAGCGCATTAACGCCGACACCCGTGCCGACGCCGAACGCGATCATCAGGTTCTGGATCGGAAATGCCAATGACACCGCCGTCAGCGCGTCCTCCGAAAGCATTGCCACGAAGATCGAATCCACGATGTTGTACAATGCCTGCACCATCATCGAGATCATCATTGGCGTGGACATCGTCAGAAGCAGCTTGCCGATCGGCTCCACGCCCATTTTATTTTCCTGTCGGGTCTCTGTCTGTGCCATAATTATCCTATCATCTCCACAAGAGCCTTGCGTGCCTCTTCCAATGCGTCCTCAATGCCCGACGGGTTCTTACCGCCTGCCTGTGCCATGTTCGGACGGCCGCCTCCGCCTCCACCTACTTTAGATGCGATCGACTTGATCAAATTCCCCGCATGGGCGCCTGCCTGCATCGCGCCCTCTGTCGCCATGGCGATCAGATTCACCTTGCCGCCATTGTCGGACGCCAGCACGATCACGCCCTCGCCGATCTGCTGTTTGAGCTCATCACCTAAGTCACGCAGGCCGTTCATGTCCACGCCCTCGAGCTTGCGCGCGATCAGCTTGATCCCGCCGATCTCTTCGACGGAATCCGACACATCCCCGAGCGCGTCCTTTGCCTGCGCCGCCTTCAGGCTCTCATTTTCAGCCGAAAGCTGCTTGATCTCTTTTTGCAATGCGCCGATCCGCTCCGCCAGCTTGGCCGGCGTCGTCTTTAACAGCCCCGCAGCTTCCTTTGCCGCCTCTTCGATGCCGCGGTAATAGTCGAACACGCCCCTGCCGGACAGTGCCTCGATCCGCCGCACGCCGCTTGCCACGCCGGATTCGGATACGATCTTGAACGCCGCGATCTCTCCGGTATTTGACACATGCGTGCCGCCGCAGAGCTCTGTCGAATACTCTCCCATCGACACCACCCGCACCTCATCGCCGTACTTCTCGCCAAACAGTGCCGTCGCGCCGGATTTCTTGGCCTCATCCAGGGACATTACCTTGGTCTCTACAGCAACCGCCGCCGAAATACGGTCGTTGACTTTTTGTTCAACTTGAGCGATTTCCTCCGGCGTCATTGCCGAAAAATGGGTAAAGTCAAACCGCAGCCGGTCTTCGGCCACCAGGCTTCCCGCCTGCTGGACATGGTCGCCGAGCACTTCACGCAAAGCCCGCTGCAAAAGGTGCGTCGCGCTGTGGTTCTTTGCAATTGCCCCGCGGCGTGAGGCATCGACAGACAATGTCACCTTATCGCCGACTGCAAGCTGTCCGCTTTCAAGCATGCCGACATGGCCGACCTTTCCGCCGGATAGGTGGATCGAATCCTTGACAATGAACTTTGCGCCGTCCTTTTCGATCACGCCGGTGTCGCCGACCTGGCCGCCCATCGTCGCGTAAAACGGCGTGTCATCCACGACGACCGTGCCTGCCTGCCCCGCCGAAAGCGTATCCACTACCGCCTCCTCGGTCGTCAGTACCGTGATCTTTGACGACCCCTGTAAATGGTCATAACCGATAAAACAGGATGTGATCGACGGATCGATCTCGTCGTAAACACTTGCATCCTTGCCCATGTAATTCGTCTCCTTGCGGGCAGCCCGGGCTGTCGTCTTCTGCCGCTCCATCGCCGCGTCGAAGCCGTCATGGTCGATCGTAAAGCCCTTTTCCGCGAGGATCTCCTCGGTCAGATCGATCGGGAAGCCGTAGGTGTCATAGAGCTTGAACGCATCCTCGCCAGACAGGGTAGTTGACTTTTCTTTCACCAACTGCTCTTCCATCTCGCTCAGGATGCCAAGTCCCTGGTCGATCGTCCGGTTGAACTTTTCCTCCTCCTCGGAGAGTACTTTCAATATGAATTCTTTCTTTTCCAAGAGCTCCGGATAGCCGTCGTGGCTCTCCGCGATCACGGTCTCTGACAGCTTTGCCAGAAACAGTCCGTCAATCCCGAGCATCCTGCCGTGCCGAGCCGCGCGCCGGATCAGACGACGCAGGACATAGCCCCGTCCCTCATTGGACGGCAGGATCCCGTCCGATACCATGAAGGTCGCCGAACGGATATGATCCGTGATCAGACGGATCGACACATCATCCTTTTCATTTGCCTGGTAAGTCTTTTTCGCCAGCACGCAGATCGCGTCGCGGATCGCCTTCATCGTATCGATGTCAAAGACCGAATCCACATCCTGCATGACCACCGCCAGCCGCTCTAAACCCATGCCGGTGTCGATATTTTTCTGCTCCAGCTCCTTGTAATTGCCCTTGCCGTCGCCGTCGAACTGCGTGAACACATCATTCCAGACCTCCATATAGCGGTCACAGTCACAGCCGACGCCGCAGGTCGGTTTGCCGCAGCCATACTTTTCGCCGCGGTCGTAGTATACCTCGGAACACGGTCCGCAGGGTCCCGCGCCGTGCTCCCAGAAGTTGTCACATTCTCCGGTCTCCGGGTCGCGGTAGAACCGCTTGATCCGGTCAGCTTCAATCCCAATCTCATCATGCCAGATCGCGAACGCTTCCTCGTCCTCACCGTAGATCGACGGATACAGCCGGTCCGGTGACAGCCCCAGCGTCTCAGTCAGAAATTCCCAGGTCCAATGAATGGCCTCTTTTTTGAAATAATCCCCGAATGAAAAATTGCCGAGCATTTCAAAAAAGGTCAGATGCCTCGCGGTCTTTCCGACATTGTCAATGTCGCCTGTCCGGATGCATTTCTGGCAGGTGCAGACCCGCTTTCTCGGCGGAATCTCCTGCCCTGTGAAGTACGGCTTTAACGGAGCCATCCCGGCGTTGATCAACAGCAGGCTGTTGTCATTCTGCGGAACGAGCGAAAAGCTCGGCATCGCCAGATGGTCCTTGCTCTCAAAAAATTCCAGAAAACTGCGCCGCAGGTCATTTACTTTCGTGATCATTTTGTCCTTTTCCTTTCCCTACTTAGATATGTCAAATACCCCGCGGCAGAACCGTCGGGGCATAACGGCTTGTTTATGATTTTATCCGCCTCTGAAGGGCGGGGAATTTGACCCTCGCGGCATTCGTCAAATGTCCATGCAAGCATGTCCATTTTCCTCATTGCTTCGCGGTAATCAAGAAAAGAGCGTCGCTGTAGCATGACACTCTCTTGTAACTGTCTGCCTTGATTGGACACAAAAACAAATCCGCATGCCAACCCTTTAAATAACGGCAACCGAGATCCCCGCTCAGCTGTCCGCGCTCTCCCCGGCAAGCTTCGCGTTCTTCCTCTGCCGCAGCTTGAACCCAACATAGCCGCCGCACAAGCCCAGCGCGACCATGCATGCCATTTCAACGACATATCCGATAAAACTGCTGATAAATGCGCCCATAACCTTCTCCTCTATTACTGCAAGTAATATCTGTCTTACTCTGTCTTCGGATGCCCTGCCCGATAAACGGAACAGTTGCACATACAGATATTACTATAGCAAATGTATGGATTTTTTGCAATTCTTAATGCCCTCTTTTTCTGATTACGCTGTTATCTTTTGGTGCTCCTTCGCCCACTCCATGAACGAATCGAAATCCACTGGCCGGGAGTAGAAATACCCCTGGAAGCTGTACACGCGGAACCGCTGCAGGATGTCGCGCATCCCCGCCGTCTCCACGCCCTCGACGCAGACCCGCGCGCCGAATGTGGCGGCCACGCTCGTAAAGTGCTCGATCAGCTCCCGCTCCTTTTTGTCATCCTCGATCTTAAGGACAAAGCTCCGGTCGATCTTGATCGTATCAAAGTCCAGATTCTTGACAATGCCCATCGACGAAAAGCCCGTGCCGAAATCGTCAAGGGCGAATTTGATCCCGCATCCCCGCAGATTGACAACGATATTTTTAAGCAGTTCAATGTCCAAAAGCCTGCATCGCTCCGTAATCTCCAGGCACAGATGATCCGCAGGAAAATCCGTCTCCTCCAAAAGCTCTAACACCATATCCACAAAGTCCGGCTTCTCCAGCTGGGCGTAGGACAGATTGACATTGATCACAAACCGCGGACAGATCTCCATGATCTTTTTCGCGTCCGTGATCGACTGCCTGATGATCCACTTCCCGAGATCCGGGAAAAGCGGATCCTTTTCCAGCAGCGGGATGAACATATCCGGCTGCACCATGCCGTATTCCTTGCTGCCCCAGCGGATCAGAGCCTCCGCGCCGATCAGCTCTTCGGTATGCGCGTCCACGACCGGCTGGTAATGGATCGAAAAGCCCTTAAACTGCTGCGTGATCGAAACGCGGATCACATGCAGCTTCTCAATACGCTGCCGGTTCTCACCGCTTATGTCGTTGTAAAATTCGACCATGTCTCCCTGCTTGCGGTTCTTGGATTCGCCGTAAGCAAAATTGAGGCAGGAATAGACCGTCTGGTCGTCCACGGAAAAGTTGTCCAAAAGCAAAAGCCCGGCATTGAGCTCCATGATGATCTTGTTGTCCCCGACCTCGATCCCCTGGCGGAATCGTTTCCGGAGGTTTTCATAATTGTCCGTGATCTGCTCCGGCGTCTGCGTGCTGCTGATCACCGCGAATTTCGTGCCGTCAAGCCGGTAAACGCTGCCGCGGTTGCCCACATGGTCTAAAAGATACCGTCCGAACCGCTGCAGGACCTGGTTGCCGAAATGATAGCCGTAGACCTCATTGATTTCGGAGAATTTGCCGATGCCGACCATCCAGATGCACACCAGCTTTTCTTTTGCGATGTCGTTCTGAAGATCCTCGAAAAAGCCGTATTGGTTGCGCAGCCCGGTCAGCGTATCGATATGCCCCTGGATGTCGTGGTTGCGGATCGTTCCTCCGAAATATTCAGGCTCTCCATTTTCATCACGGATCACGATACCGCGGCAGGTACACACATCATAATTGCCATTCAGCCTTTTCGCGCGGTACTGCATATCGTGCCCGCCGTCGGTCCCGCTGAAGATCGCGTCGATACTTGCGTGATAACTGGCACGGTCATCCGGATGGATGCATTCCTCCCAGATATCCCCCGCCGCGTACATATATGTCGACGGCAGTCCAAAGGTATCCACCGCCGACTGCGACCAGCGGGAATAATCGTACCTCATGTCACACAAATAGACATATGTGTCGTCTGCCACTATGGAAAGTGCCTCATACAGCGAATCCAGCCGTTTTTTTCTCCCTTCGGGAATCGTCTGCTCCATGCATTTCTCCTAATCTAAAACCCCATAACCGCTGTTGCCTAAGTCTTTTGAATGCTTATACTGTCCCTTGCCTACCGGTAGCTGCCGTAGCGTTCCTTGAACCGCTTTTTGTTCTCATACATCAGCTCGTCCGCCCGCTTGAATACGGCATCCGGCGATCTGTCGCCCGCGCGCCATTCCGCCATGCCCATCGACGCGGTATAACGCTCCCAGTCATCTTTGTGGAACTGCTTGTGGCTGTTGTTGAACGCGATCATCAGCTTCGCGAACAGCATCTGCCCTCTCTCGTAATCCTTTCCGCGCAGGATCACTACGAACTCATCCCCGCCAATGCGGAACACCGGGGATTTCTTGTAGATGTCGCAGACGATCCGGCAGGCCCCCTTCAGATAGATGTCTCCCTTTTCATGCCCGTAGGTATCGTTGATGAATTTGAGATTGTTGACATCGACCATGACAATGCCGAACCTCGCTTTTTCCTGGTCGATCTGCTGCTGCAGCTCCCCGACCGCCTCCTCGTAGGCGGCCTTGTTGCCGACGCCCGTCATCGCGTCCTTGAACGCGGCGTTGCCAAGATAATTGATCTGTTCTTCCTTTTCCTTGATCTCGTTTTTCGCTTTTGTAAGGTTCGCCATGTAATAGGCGCCCTCTTTCATCGTAGTCAGGAACACGACATACAGATCCTCAATCTCGTCGCCGGTCGTGATGTTCAGCTCCTCCAAAAGCGCGATATTGTGAAAACGGTCTTCCTCCGTCGCATAGGCAAACTGGCTCGTGCAGCGCGCCATCCTCCCGATCGGCTCCGTCACATCCTTTCTGACGATACGGACATCGATTGCGAGCACGATGGCAGTGGAAAGCAACATAAACAGTCCGAGCATCAGGACAAATTTCATATCCTGCGTATACAGATACGCCATCGAAAAATCCACGCAGGCGCTGCAGGCGTAATTGCCCTCACTGTCAAACACCGGCCGGATATAGGTCAACAGCCGGCCGTCTTCAGAATCCTTGACTTCGCAGGCTGGCGTCTCCTCCCCTGCCATGATCTCTTCCGTCAGATCCGCAAATGCTTTATCCAATATATACAGACTGCCCGGCTGATAATCAGGATCATTGTCTTCCAGAATATCCGGATCCATGACGACGATGCCGCCCTCTTCTACGATCTTGAACACATAGACAAACTGTACATCCGGATAATTCTCGCGCAGCACCTCAAAACGGTCAAGGATCCGCCGGTACTCCGGAAGTTCATAATTCTTTTCAATGTATTCATCGACCTTGTCACCGTCAATTTCCATCGCCATCAGCTGTGTCATGCCCACTGCCATGCGCGTATAATCATCCAGCATCCGGTGGTGGAAACGGTACCATACAATCCCAATGACACAGACCATGATCACTGCGTAGCTTACAATGAGCAGCAGCGGTAACCTGACCGACAGCCTGCGCATAAATGCGTGAAATGTCTTCTTGTCTTTCATCATACAAATCCGTTCTATTTAACGCATCCTTCCAATAATCGATGTCGCCTTGGCGTAAATCTCCTTCGGGTCGAACCCGATGTCAAACCTGCCATCCTCGTAGAGCACTTTGCCGTCCACCATGGTGAGCCGGACATTGGACTTGCTGCCCGCGTAAACGATGTTTTTCGTAATATTGTTCTCAGGCTGCATATTCGGCTGGTTCAAATCAATCAGCACGATATCCGCCTTTTTGCCGACTGCCAGACTGTCGCAGTCACAAAGCCCCATGCACCTTGCGCCCTGCGCCGTTGCGGAATACAGGACTTCCTCCGCGGGCACGCACGCCGCGTCATTCTCCCGTACCTTTGCCAGCGTTCCCATCAGATACATCTCACGGAACATGTCAAGGGCGTTGTTGGACGCTGCCCCGTCCGTGCCGATCGCCACATGGATGCCGTCGTCTAAATACCGCTTGATCGGCGCGATGCCGCTTGCCAGCTTCAGATTGGACGCCGGATTGGTCACGGCGTACAGTCCGCGCCGTTTCATGATCGCGAAATCCTCTTCATCCATATGGACGCAGTGATAACCGCCGCCGCCGTATTCGTACATCCCAAGCGACTCGCAGAGCTGCGTCGGCGTCTTGCCCCAGCGTTCTTTACACTCCTCAACCTCCGTTTTCGTCTCGGAATTGTGCAGGAATACCGGCGACTTGTACTTTTCGGCCAGCTTCGCGATCCCTTCCATGCGTTCCATCGATGTCGTGTACTCGGCGTGCCAGCCGATGATAAAGGACACCAGATCGCCCATGCCGTTGACGATATTGTAATTCTCTTCGACCGCCTCCGGACCGGCGCCGAAATTGTTCATCCCGCTGGTCTGCACCGTGCGGAACCCGCAGTCGATCGAAGCCTGCGCGTTTTTCGGCGGGAAGAAATACATGTCAAAATTGGATGTGATCCCGCTCGTCAGGTATTCCATGATGCCAAGAATGTCGAGCCAGTAGATATCGTCCTCCACAAGCTGATCCTCCCGCGGGAATACTTGTTTGAACAGCCAGTCCTGCAGCGGCAGGTCGTCCGCGAATGACCGAAGAAAAACCATCGCCGTATGCGTATGCGCGTCTTTAAAGCCGGGCATCAGCAGATTGCCTTCGCAGTCGATCGTGCGGTCCCAGACCACGACCTCGTCATCCTTTGCAATGGATGACGCGTCCTTTCCGTCGCCGATGTAGGCGATCTCATTGCCCTTGACCCACAGCTCTCCTTCGATGATATCAAAGGTGTGGTCGTCGTTGGTCTGTAAAATTTTTGCGTTTTTGAATATTGTATTTGCCATTATTACATCCTTTCTGCGGTCACAATTCCCCGATCACGCCCGAGACCAGCTCCGTAAAGGTCTCAGCCACCTTTTTGCCTGCCTCAAGCACCTCTTCTTCGGACAGCGGCGTCGGCGAAATCCCCGCGGCAAGGTTGGATACGCAGGAGATCCCGACGATCCGCATCCCCATATGCCTGGCAGCGATCGCCTCGACAGCCGTGCTCATCCCGACCGCGTCAGCGCCCATGATGCGGTAGGCATTGATCTCCGCGGGGGATTCGTACTGCGGTCCGCGGGTCTGGATGTAAACGCCTTCTTTGACCGGAACCGACAGCTCGACGGATTTTTTTCTCACCAGCTGCTGTAGCTTGTCGTCATAGATATGGCTCATATCCGGGAACCGCACGCCAAGCTCACTGATATTCTCCCCGCGCAGCGGAGACGGCATCAGGGACGCGATGTGATCCGTGATCAGCATCAGATCTCCCGCCTTAAATCCTGTCGCAATGCCGCCCGACGCATTGGTCAGAAACAGCACCTTTGCTCCGAGCTTTGCCATCAGGCGTATCGGCAATACCACATCCGACAGTTCATAGCCTTCATAATAGTGAATGCGCCCCTGCATGCAGACCACCGGCGTCTCACCCACATAGCCGAAGACGAACCGTCCGACATGACCGGGCGCCGTCGACACCGGAAAGCCCTCGATGTCCTTGTAATCCACCGTCGCCTCGACCTTCATCTGGTTGGCGTAATCCCCCAGACCCGAACCGAGAACCAGTGCCACCCGCGGCACAAAGTCCGTCTTTGCGCGGACACTTTTTTCACAAGCCAGCAGCTTTTCGTAAATTGGATTCATTTCTCACTCCTCTAATAACCACAGTTTATTATCTGACTTACACTGTCAGAAATTTTTTCCAGCGGATACCTTTATTCTTCCTTCACAACGGAGCTTGCGGTACTGCTCCATCTGCCGAACACATTCCGCCCCATCTGGTTTTGCTTATAGCACCGCGCCTGCACATAGTAGCGCTTGCCCGGCTTTAACTTGCCGATCTCTTTTTTCGGATCGACACTGCGGAAGCTGTGCGCGAACGCCATATTTTCAAACCGGGAAATGCGGAATTCATAGCCTCCCACCTGGTTCCCCTTGCTGGCCGTGCTGACGGTCAGCTTGCCGATCTCATTGTTGTTGATGTGGACATTGTTCGGCCGGGGGATGCTGATGCGCGCCACCAGAACCGGACGCACGCCGTCCATCTGGATCGTATAATCCCGCAATGTCACAACGAGAGCCAATGCCGCGATAATGCCAAGCATCACCGCAAATGCCGCCAGATTCCTTGCTGTACTGTTTCTACGCATGTTCTTTTACCTTCTTCTTATCCATCGTCAAATCCAAAATCTGCGCGCCGGATGATCACAGTCTGCGTCCCGGCGTCTTTCAATCGCCATTACCCGGGGCTTTAATTCACCGTTGTTCGGCTCTTAATATCACCGTCACCCGGTTCTTAAAGTCACGGTCATCCAAGCACGCCCCGGATCGCCTCCAGCAGCTCATCATATTCTTCGTAGGCCGGAAGCTCCGGATGCTCCGCCTTGATCGCGTCCGTGCTTTTGAACAGAAAGCCCGCTTTGCTCGCGCCGATCATCCCGAGGTCGTTGTGGCTGTCCCCGGCAGCAATCGTCTCAAATCCGATGCTCTGCAGCGCGCGGACCGTGGCGTATTTTGACTTTTCCACACGCATCCGGTAGCCGGTGATCGTCCCGTCCTCCGCCACTTCGAGTGTATTGCAGAAGATCGTCGGCCAGCCCAGCTTCTTCATCAGCGGCTTGGCGAACTGCGTAAAGGTGTCAGACAAGATGATCACCTGCGTCTCTTCCCGCAGCGCATCGACGAACTCCTTTGCCCCGGGGATCGGATCGATCTTCGCGATCGTATCCTGAATCTCTTTCAAGCCCAGCCCATGCTCCTTTAGCACGCCGATACGGAACTTCATCAGCTTGTCATAATCGGGCTCGTCCCTCGTCGTCCGCTTCAGCTCCGGCAGCCCCGTCGCTTCCGCAAACGCAACCCAGATCTCCGGCACCAGCACACCTTCCATGTCCAAGCATACGATATCCATTTTCATTCCATCCTTTCTTTATATTAACTGTGACAACCCTGTCACTTTTTTCTTGTAATAAGCCGATAATTATGTTATAATATGTTTTGACTTTTCGCACTGTCAAAGTGCTATGTACCACGAGGGGAGGGGATCCAATATGGCTGCCAGCGATCAGATGACACGCATCTGCCAGGGATGCGGCAGGACTTTTACCATCTCACAGGCCGAACTTGACGCCAAATGGCAGATCGGTCTGTCCCGTCCCGTATTCTGCTCCAACGACTGCAGCCTGCACGGCTGGGATCCGGCAGCGATCTGGATGGGCAATCTCCGCCGTTCCCGCGCGGAATCTTCGGGGTCGTAAAACCTTCCGGTCATTGCCTTATCCACTCCATATATATTGATACTAAGAGGTTTCCTGCAAAACCTCTTTTTCTTTTTCATCCTCATTTTCCTTTGCCATCTGCTTTTCGCTCTGCTCCTCGATCCTCTTTTCCAAAAAGTCGCGGTACACATAGGTCATGATCGCCGCAAACGGGATCGCAAGCAGAATGCCGAGCACGCCGAACAGGTTGCCCCCGACGATGATCGTCACAAGGATCCAGACCGCCGGCACGCCGAGGCTCGACCCAAAGAGCCGCGGCTTGATGATGTAGCCGTCCAGTGCCTGGATCAGCATGGTAAACAATATGAATATCAGCGCGTCCACCGGCTTGGCAAGCGCCAGGACAAACGCCCCGATCGCTCCGCCGACGATCGGTCCGAAGGTCGGAGCGAGATTGGTCACGCCGACAATGACCGAGATCAGCACCGCATATGGCATGGACAAAACTGTCATGAACACAAAGTTGCAGACCCCTATGATAAACCCGTCGACGATATCAAAGGTAATGTAGCGGATCAGGATCGTGTTGCAGCGGCTCCAGAACTCCGCCGACGCGTGATATCGTTTGGGCGGCAGCATCGCGCGAAGCAGCTTTTTGATCCCGCCGAGCAGATTGTCCATATCGATCAGAAAATAGATCGCCAGCACAAATGCCAGAACGATATTCGCAAGGCTCACGCCGAAATTATACGACGCAGTCAGAAAGCCGTTGGCACGGTCCGGTATGCTGATGATCAGATTGTTGACGAATTCGTTGCCGCTGTCCACCACCTTGGAAATATCCACGCCCCGCTCGTCCGCCATCAGAGACGCCGCCAGCATCAGCTTTTCAACCTGCCGCGCGTAGATTCCGATATTTGACGCAAATGTAATGATACTGTCCACCACCTGCGGCACCAGCGCCACGATCAGAATGATGAAAACCAGCACCACGCACAGCGCGCCTGCCGCGACTGACGCCAGATGCGCAATCCGCCCGGGCTTTACATTCACAAACAGCGTCCGCTCAAACAAGGCGCAGACCGGATGCATGATATAGGCAAAAATAATGCCCTCGATCACCGGTGACAGTACGGAAAGGATCCCTTTTATCCCATCCCAGAAGATGCCCAGATTGGACAGCACCACAAACAGAAGCACCGCCGAACATGCCGCCACCGTATAGGCAAACCATTTCTGGTTTTTAAAGTTTTTCTTTTTCAGCTTCATACTCCCCGCTTCTTTCGTCAGGCAGTCCCGCCTGCCAGATAATCGATAAACTGCTGCGCCGTCCTGCCGCTGACGCCGCCGTGGGAAATCTCCCATTTATTGGCTTCCGCGATCAGCTCCTGCTCAGTGAACTGGTCACCGAGCTGTTTTTTCGCCAGCTGTAAAACGATTTCATTATACCCCTTTTTGTCCGGTCTGCCAAATTGGATTGTCACGCCGAACCGGTTGAACAGAGACAGCTTCTCCTGCATCGTATCCGAACGGTGCAGGCCGTTTTCACTTTCCATGTCATTGCGGTCTGACCAGCTCTCGCGGATCAGATGCCTGCGGTTGGATGTCGCGTAGATCAGCACATTGTCCGGCCGCCGCTCGACACCGCCCTCAATGACTGCCTTTAAATATTTGTACTCGGTCTCAAATTCCTCGAACGAAAGATCGTCCATATAAATGATGAAATAATAATTCCTGTTCTTCACCTGCGCGATGACCGATGACAGGTCACGGCACTGATGCTTGTACAGCTCGATCATCCGCAAGCCGCGGTCATAAAATTCGTTGCAGATCGCCTTGATCGCCGTGGATTTGCCGGTCCCGCTGTCACCGTAGAGCAGGCAGTTGTTCGCAGGAAGTCCGCTGACAAACGCCCGTGTGTTGCGCAGCAGCTTTTCCTTTTGCAGCTCATATCCGACGAGGTCGGACAGGATCACATCATCCGTATTGTTGATCGGATAGATCTCCACCTCCGGCGCAGCTTGCGGACGGCGGACGCGGAACGCGCGGTTGACCGCATAGATCCCGACGCCGTGCTCCTCATAGAACCGGCGGATCACATCGTAAAACGCCCCGGTGTCCCGGCATTCCGCCAGCTTAGCAGACAACGCCCGCACCTGCTGCGACACATGGCGGTTGTACATCCGCTCGCGCTTTTCGATCGCTGTGTAGTGGGTCAGTGTCGAAAAACAGTCAATGCCAAGTCCCGTCTCCAACGGCAGAAAATCATAGCAAAACAGCTCCATGAAGATCGCGAAATCATTGTGCACGAAGGTATTGACGCTGCCCTCCTGCGGCTGCCTTTTTTCGGCCGTCAGTGTAAAGGAATTCTCATTGGTCATCAAAAGATAGGTCAGATAATTCTGCCAGAGATTCCCGTCAAAGCCGTAATCCGTTGCCAGATCCAAAAGCCGCTTCACTTCGCGGTAGGTACGCATGACAAGCACATCCTCATTAAACTCCAACGCCTTGGGGTCTTTCTGCTGCAGCAGTTCAAAATCTTCGATGATCCCGGCAACGCGGTATAATATACTGTCCGCCCCGAAATCAGAATAGACGATCAGATGAGAACACAGTCTGTGCATTGCCTTGTCCTTTCCATAGAAATTGCCGCCATTTCCATTCGCAAAACCGATAGAATTTTACCACATTATGAAAAATTTGTGAAGAGATGCGCGTGCATTGCGTCTTGCGCCCTGTCCTGTTTCGTGATATGATTTGACGGAAAAGCAACCTAATAAATGGTACCGGCAGCCATCTGCCGCAGGAATGCGATCATTATTATGCGCGAATTTAAGATACTGTACCGATTATTAAAAGAAACGGGCGCCTGGCGGATTCTGGTCAGCTATCTCGTATTTGTGTTTATGGCCGGCTTTCTGATCCTGGTCTTTGAACCGGACATCCACACTTACGGCGACGCACTATGGTACTGCTATGCCGTCATTTCCACTGCCGGATTTGGCGACATTGTCGTGCACACGCTGTTCGCGAAGCTGGTATCGGTCGTCGTGACTATGTATTCACTCTTGGTCATCGCCGTGGTCACCGGCATCTATGTCAATTTTATCACGGAAGTGATCGCGCGGCGGCAGCAGGACACCATTTCCCACTTTTTTGAACAGCTTGAACACCTGCCGGAGAAATCAAAAGACGAGCTGGCGGCGCTGTCCGAGCAGGTAAAAAGCTTCCGGCCGGGAAAAAAGAAAAAATAAATGGGAGATGCCCGCTATCCCCGGCATCTCCCATTTATTTTTAATCCTTCACAAAAAAGCCGCGATCAACTTTTTTTCTTTCTGCCACCTCACGCCCGATGCATCGAAAAACTCTCTAAATCGTAGTTCTTCAGATTCTCAAGCACGCCGCGGTCGTCCGCGTCAGCGATCAGCTTGTCGCGGGAGCGCTTTGCCTTCATCTGCTCCTGGAACGCCGACGGACCGCCGACACAGCCGCCCTCGCAGACCATACCCTCGATGAAGTCCTCAGGCAGCCGTCCGAGCTTCATCAGAAGCAGAGCCTTCTTGCACTCTGCCGCGCCGTTGCAGACATTGACCTTGGCGTCGATCTCGTTCTCCGCTTCCTTTAAGGACTGGAGCACTGCCGCCGTCACGCCGCCAGAATTGCCGAAACGCTTGCCGTAAACGGATGCTTCCTGGTAGTCGTTGTTGTCTTCTTCGAACTCGATATCCTTTGCCTTCATGATCGCGTGGATCTCGCTGTAGGTCAGTACATAATCCGCATTGCCTTCGATACCGAATTCCTTTGCCTCGGACTTCTTGGATATGCACGGTCCGATGAATACGCAGACCGCGTCCGGCTCCTTCGCCTTGATCATCCGCGATACCGCGCACATCGGCGAAACTGCCGTCGAAATATTGTCCGTAAGCTCAGGGAAGTGGCGGCGGATCATATTGACAAATGCCGGACAGCAGGAAGTCGTCATCTTCTTGCCTTCCTTGTAGGCTTCTGCCCACTCCTCCGCTTCTGCGGCGGCAGTCAGGTCGCCGCCGAGCCCGACCTCGATGAAGTCCTTGAAGCCGACAGCCTTCATCGCCTTCTTCCAGCTGTTCATCGTAATCTTTTCGCCATGCTGTCCCTCAGTCGCCGGCGCCGCCATCGCATAGACGGGCTTGCCGGATTTTAATGCCTCGACCACATCGACGATCATCGTCTTCGAGCCGATCGCGCCGAACGGGCATGCGTGGATGCACATACCGCAGCGGATGCACTTCTCTTCGTCGATAACGGAAATATTGTTTTCATCGTAAGAAATCGCGTCAACCGGACATTTGAATTTGCACGGACGCTTGAGCGCCGCAATTGCGTGGTACGGGCACGCCTCCGCGCACTTTCCGCACTCCTTGCACTTGGTCGGATCAATGTAGCTGCGGTGCATTCCCGCTTCGCACGCGCCGAAATTACACGCGTTGACGCAGGCTTTTCCGATACAGTTCATGCAGTTGTCGGTCACGACATAACTCGAGATCGGGCAGCCCTCGCAGGCGGGACTGATCACCTGGATCAGATTGCCGTCGTCTTCCGGTCCGGTGTGCTTGCCTTCTGCCAGGCGCACACGCTCACGGATGATCTCCCTCTCGCGGTACACACAGCAGCGGAATGTCGCCAGCGGTCCGGGCAGCATTTTCACCGCAAGGGTTTCCTTTTCCTCCTCAAGCGTTCCCGCGAACGCCATCCTTGCCACTTCATACAGGACCTGGTGTTTGATTTTGATTACGCCTTCGTCTGCATACATAAAATAATCCTCCAATCCATACTCTCATACTTTGTGGCTTGCGATGCGTCCACCGAAAGCCGGTTTCCTTAAAACATCTCGCCGGCATCCCTCCTAAGCTCAGCAGCAATGTCATTGACCACGCGCGGTGCCTTGTTGCACTCGTCAAGCGGCCCCTCTAACGCCGTCAGCGACGCTGAAGTCTCCTCGGTGCTCGCCGCGTTTGCCTGGGCAATGCCCGACAGCGAATCAATGGTTGCCGTCACGGCGTTCTTTGTCGTATTCAGCGCGTCTACCTGATTGGAAATGCTCGATACCGCGCCCGTCACGCTGTCAATCTCATCATTTAAAGTGTTAAACGCCTCCCGCGTATCGGCAAGCTTCGCGTTCTGCAGGTCGATCTCCTTTAGCACGCTCTCCATCGTCTGCACCGAAGTATTGGAATTGGCGATCAGCTGCTCGACAATGCCGCCGATCTGCTTTGCCGACTCATTGGACTGCTCCGCGAGCGCCCGTACTTCATCCGCCACGACCGCAAAGCCTTTGCCCGCCTCGCCGGCACGCGCCGCCTCGATCGAAGCATTCAGCGAAAGCAGGTTCGTCTGGGAGGAAATCCCGCTGATCAGATCGACAACCTTCCGGATCTCTTCCACCGAAGCATTCGTCGCGTTCGTCTGGCCGTGTACCTCGTCAATCGCGCTCTTGGTCCGCTCCGAAATCGAAAACAGGTCGGAAAGGATCCTGCGCAGATCTTCATTCTGCTTTTCCATTTTATTGGTGGATCCGGTCAGTATCTTGACCTGCTCGGAGGTCTCATTGATGACATCGCCGACATCATTCATCTGCCCCGAAAGGTCGGCCGTCTCACCCGCCTGATTGGTCGCGTTCTCGGCAATCTCCTGTACCGCGCTGCCGATGCTCTCGATTTCACTGTTGATCAGAGTGATATTGCCCTCAAATTCTTTTTTAAACTTGTCGATCACATCCACCGACTGATGGATATGGCTGACCATCGTGCGGAAATGATTGACCGACACCTTGCGCCCGTTGATCTCCATCGACGATTCCGGCACTGGCTCATTGCCCTCCGAAAGCACGGACAGTACAATCACGCACACGCCCGCAAGGAGCATGAGGATCAGGAAAAACCGCAGCAGTCCCGCATGAGCCGCGCCTGCGCACAAGAACAGCCCGATCAGCGCCAACAGCGCGCTCACCGCCGCCAGAATCCTCGTCAACAACTTTGTCTGCCCATAATCCGGCATACCTTTGCCCTCCTTTGATCATTTTCCGAAACCATCCCGCCAGGCGGAACGGCCCGTATTTTACTGATAATCCTTGACATTTGACGAATTGACCGGCTCAAACGGCACCCATACGATCGTGCCGTCGTCACTTAAGCCTTCGAGTCCCTTTGCCGAGCCCTTGGTCGCCAGAGCGATCGCCGTCTTGATGCCCATTTCGCCCTGTCCTGCCGCCGACTGGTACACCGTAAACTGCATATCGCCGTCCACGATCGACTGACAGCCTGCCGCCGTCGCGTCGACGCCGCACACCGGGATCTCCTTGGGATCGAAGCCGTTTTCCTTCATCGCGGCAACCACGCCGACCGCCATCGTGTCATTGTTGCAGAAGACTGCGTCAAAATCCTGCTTTGTCTTTAAGAAAATATTGAATTTCTCCGCCGCGATCTCATCCGACCATGTTGCGTAGTCACAGAAGACGAAATTGGCTTTTACGCCATTGTCCTTGAAGAAATCCTTGACCGCTCCGGTCCGTCCGATCGTGCCCGAATGTCCCTGCTCGCCCATGAAGATCAGCGCGTTCATCTCACTGGGCTTGCCAAGCTTGTCATAGACATACTCCGCCTGCAGCCTGCCCGCGTCCCTCTCCTGGCTTCCGACATACATATATCTGTCCGCCTCAAGCTGCTCGGTCGCCGGCATGCTGTTGACAAAGACGATCGGCAGGTCTCCTGCTACCGCCTCCATCTGCAGTGCCGTCGAGGAATCCGCCATCAGACAGATGATCGCGTCATAATCTCCGGATACCGCGGATTTTATCTGATTAACTTGTTCGTCCACTGAAGACGTCCCCTCCTGCACATCGAGATTCACGCCCTCCGAAGACGCCGTGCTGACCACCGCCTCCTGCAGCAGTGTCCGGTAATCGTCAAGCGTGTTGGTCACATACATGATCTTCAGCCCGCTGCCGCTTCCGCCGTCATCCGAGCCGCATGCCGCAAACATCCCTGCCGTAAGCGCTCCTGCCACACAAAGGGCAGCCGCTTTTTTGATGATATTATTCTTCATCGCTGTCCTCCTTTGTAATCTTGAACTGCTGTACATAACCGGTCAGTGTCTGGGAAGTGGTAGCCAATTCGTTGGAATTGTCCGCCACATCCTGGCTGCTTGCGGTAATGCTCTGTGCCTGCTCAACCATACTCTGGGAGGTCTCCAAAATCTCGTCCGCGCTCGCCGCCTGCTCCTCGGAGATCGCCGCCACATTGGCCGCGACATCATCCACCTTGGACACGCCGACGATCATCTCGTCGATCAGTTCGCTCGTCGACTGGATATTCTGGAAGATCTGGTCAAAGGTCTGCATCGCCGTCGCGATCAGCTCACTGTTCTCCTGGATGCTCCTGGCGCTCGCGCTTGCCTGGGAGACGACATCCTCGATCAGCGAACGCACCTGGTCGATCAGTCCCGAAATATTCTGGACGCTCTCTGCGGAGTTGTTCGCTAAGCCGCCGATCTCGCTTGCCACGACCGCGAAGCCTCTGCCCGCCTCGCCCGCGCGCGCTGCCTCGATCGACGCGTTCAGGGAAAGCAGGTTCGTCTCTTCGGCAATGTCACCGATCATATCGACGATATTGGTAATCTCATCGGAAGCCTTGCCGACCTTGTTGATCGACTCGACCAACTCGCTGTTGGCAGCCTGGATGCCGTCCATCGCGACAGAAAGCTGCTCCATATCCGCACGGCCCTTCTTGGAAATCTCGACCGTCTCCTTCATGCTCTCCGAAGCCTTGTCCGAATTCTCCTTGGTATCGGAAACGACCATCGCCAGCGTCGTCGCGTTCTCCGCGATCTCATTGACGGCAGATGCCAGCTCGTCAACCGTGTGGTTTAGGTTGCCCATCGCCTCTTCCTGCATCTGGGACGCGTCGTACATCGTCTTGCTGACTGTGTTGCTGCTCTCCGACTGATGCTTCAAGCGCTCGGATTCTTCATTGATCGATGAAAGCATATTGCGCATCGAACCCACGAAATGCCCGACCTGGTCGCCCATCCTGCCGATCTCGTCGTTTGAGGAATTGTCAATCTCGATCGTAAAGTCGCCCGACGACATCGCGGAAATATTCTCCGTGATCGAAGAGATCGGACGGATCACATGCGCGACGATCAGGCTGATCAATACACTGATGATAATCACCGCGACAACCCCGACGATCAGCAGAATGATGATCAGCTGGGTCACATCCGCCATAATAATGCTATTGGCAATATAGGATACCAGCACCCAATCGGTACCGGACACCTCGGTAAATGCCACCGTATAGCCGCCGAACTGATCCGTCGTATAGTCAGCCTCCGCGATCTTTTCGGCCGCGCCCGCAAGCACCGGATCATTGCTGCCGCTCGAAAGCGTCGTCGAAACCAGCGACGACTCGCGGTGCGCGAGGATCATGTTGTCATTGGTGTTGACGAGGAAGGAGCTCGCATTCTTCATCTTGACACCGGAATTGACGATGATCGAAATCTTGTCCAATGTCACGTCCGCCGCAGCGACCTTTAAATCATCACTGCCGTCGTTGACGATGCCTGACGCGGAGATCACATAGGTTCCCTCGTCATTCTGGTACGGCTCGCCGTATGCCATCTGCACACGGGTCAGTCCCTCTTTGAACCAGACGGTATCCGCGGGATTCTTTACCTCTATTTCAGCGCCCTCGCCAGCATAAAATTTGCCTGACTGGCTTGCCACATAGACGCCGTTCGGCGAGTTGCTGTTGGTGCCGACAAAGCTGGTCAGCACATTCTCCAGCTCGCTGTCATCCGGCTTGATCCCCTCGATAGCCGCCTTGGCCGTCGAAAAATTCTCAAGATTCTCCTGCAGCCACGCGTCGATATTGTCGCTCTGATTGCCGATCGACGCCTCTAAGTTGGACTCCGCCAGTTCCTGCATCCGTGCCCTCGTCAGCAGCGACGATATCACAACAAGGACGATGATCGTAATGATCACCGCCGGCATGATCGACTGGAGCAGCTTGTCCTTGATCTTCCGCTCCCTTCTCCCCTTTCTCCGGCCGGTCTGCGCCGGTCTCGCACTTTTTGCGCGCTTTTTCTTTGCCATTCCCTTCGCCCCTCTTTCTTACGCAAAGATAACTACATAATATCTGCATTTTAACATAAAGGTGGAAATGTTGACAAGATTATCCGCAGAAAATAATGATAATTTGAGTAATTTTACTACTTGACTGAAAAATCCGTTTCGCGGACATCGACAGGCACGCTCTCCACCTTGATCTCGTCGATGCGGATGTAACGCGACTCCTGCATCCGGTAAATGAGCATACGGACAGACTTGTTTTCCCCCTGAATCTCAGCAATGACAGAGCCGTCGTAGTGGTTGTGCACCCAGCCCGTGATCGACAACCCCTGCGTCTCGAGCTTCATCGTATAGCGGAAACCGACGCCCTGCACCCGCCCGTAAAAGGTCATGCGGTAGCGCTGTATCCCTTCTTTTTCGGGCAGATCGACGCCTATCTTGGCATGCGGCGTTCCGCCGTCCAGACCGTCCAGCCATTTGTCAAAAAATCCCATCGCCTATCCCCTCTTGCCGACTACCTGGTTCTTGCCATTGCCCTTTGCTTCGTAAAGACACGCGTCCGCCTCTTCGACAAGCTCCTTGAACACCAGCGCGTCCGTCGTTGCGGAGACGCCGATCGAAACCGTCTCGCGCAGCCTCCAGTTTTCAAAAAAGACCACGGTCCCCTCTACCTGCCTGCGCAGCATTTCCATCAGGTCCGTCAGCGTGTCATACGCGTTTTCATCCCGCACCAGCGCGATAAACTCCTCACCGCCCCAGCGCGCGACAAAGACATTTTCAGCTTCGATGCCCTTTAAGATCGCCGCCATCTTTTTCAGCACCTGATCTCCCGCCAGATGCCCGAAGCGGTCATTGACCTTTTTGAAATCGTCCAGATCCAATATCGCCACGGCGTATTCCTTCGGTCCGCCCATCTTGCCGATCTGCTGCTCATCGAGGATACGGTCGAGGCGGTGCCTGTTGGGAAGCCCGGTCAGCTCATCAAATTCGGCATTCTGCGTCAGCTCTGATTCAATGAACAGGATGCGGTCGATGTAGACCTTTGAAAAGAGCGCGACCATAGCCAAAATCATCACGCCGTTTGCCGAGTTCAGGCTCTGCACCACCTGCGGCTGGAGCGAATACACCGGCGTCAGATTCTTGCCGATCTCATCCTCAAGGAAAAACGCTGCTACGGAAATGCCCGAAACAACCAACGGATAGATCGACGCGAAGCCGTCCCTGCGCAATGTATGGTCACAGTAAAACAGAATCGATACCATCGCGAATGGATAAAACTGAAAACCGCAGTCCCAGCCCACGAAATAGACCGCCAATGTCGCATGGATCAGGACTTCGGCGAAAAAGATCCATAAAAACACCGTCGGATTGCGCTTTAATACGGAATATTCGATAAAATAGCAGGTCACCGAAAAGCAGTTGACCACAGCCATCGCCGTCGCTCCCGATAGGAAAAATACCAACAGCAGGACAGCATGAACCAAAAGGATCATCGAATTAAGCCGATGTCCCCACACATAGGTAAGTGTGTTTGTCATTTTCGACTGCTCTGTCCGTGCCTCAGCCATTTCCGCTGCTCCTGTTGTCAATCGTGCCTCTGTGAAAAATCTGAGTAAACCTCAGCAAAACACGCCTTGTAATTCGCCGGCAATCCTGCTTCCTCGATGTGGGATGTATCGCCGTAGTGATTCATCCTGAAGGTCGCGATGCCCTGCCGCCGTTCCTCGGTCGCCAGCGATGAAACGGATGCGGGCTGTGCCACCAGTCCGTGCCACAGAAGGATCGGCGAAATGGATAATAAATGGGACAGCATCACGCACGCCACGCCATAGTGGCAGACGAAGCAGACCGTCGCCTTGCTTTCTTTTCGCACGCGGTACAGCTTGCCATCCCGCTCATAGCCGTATTTTGCCAAAACGGCATCCAATTCCTTGCACACCCAGTTGTACTGGGTATCAACATGCGTCCTCTTCATCACCGGAGCCGACAGCCAGGTGTCCACCGAATAGAATTCATTCATGGAGACCCAGTCCTGCGGCAGCCAGTCCCAAGTGATCTTCAAAGCCCCGTCCGCGTCCGGGCGGTAGATCGGCGCTTCAAATTCCCGCAGCCATTCGCAGGTCGTGCCGGTCATCCCCTTTGCCGCAAGCGTCGGCTGCGCGGTCTCCTGCGCCCGCCCCAGAGGCGAAAGGTAAAACGCGTCGATCTCCGTCTTGGCCAGTCGCCCGGCCAGCGCTTCCGCTTCTTTTTTGCCGCGCGCGGTCAGACAGTCATGCTCATAATCGGGATCCCCGTGTCGTACAAACAGCAGTTTCATTTCATTCTCCTCTAAAAACGACAGTTTTTATCCGACTTACTCTGTCGGATGCCAGTGCTGTCAGCAACTCTCACTTCGTGTTCGTTGGACAGTACTTGGCTCCCAAAGTCAAAAATGCTCTTTGCGTTCCTGCCCTGCCATCATAACCTTGCCGGAACGCGCAAGATGCTCCATCGTTCAACCGGTCATGTGCGCCAACGCTTCAAATTCCGATTCAAACACGCCGCCGTAGGCTTTATCCGCCTCATCCCAGGTGTACCAGCGCCCCTGCAGCTGGATCGAACCGACCGCGATGTCCGTCACCGTCACCTTGGTCGGCCTGCCGCCCGCCACGATCCATACATAGTCGTTGACCGCTACCGGCGACAAAAACGCCCTGCGCATATGCACCGCGTGCGCCAGCTCATCCTTGTTCGTATCCTTTGTGATCAGCTCCGTCCGTATCATAAATCTCCCCCTGTTCTGCAAAAACCCCCGGACTGCCCCATGCCGCAATGGATCAAACGGCTGCGCCGTCAATCCTCCGGCTAATGCAATTCTTAACGATTATAACAGAAAGTGCGGTACTTTTCCATTGAATATTTTTTTCGACTGTGATACAGTTAGGATAATGATTTTTGAGCTTAAATTTTTATGATAAAGGGGGTAATTTTATGGCAACCATGAAGGAGATCGCCGAAAAAGCGGGCGTTTCGTCATCCACAGTCGACAAAGTCCTGAACGACAAGGGGAAGGTCAGCGACAAGACCAAGGAAAAAGTGCTTGCCGTGGCAAAGGATCTCTCCTACGAGCCGGAGACGGCTTCTGTGAAGCTCGGCAAAAAGAAAAAGGGACCGAAGATCGGATTTGTCTCTTTCTCCGAGGAAGACCAGCGTCACAAGGACTTAAAGGCAGGCATGTACGAGCGGATGGAGGATGACGGCTACGCTGCGGAGCTGATCGTACGCGAGACGCCGATGTACGCGGATGCGCAGCTTGCAGCGATCGACGAGGTCATCAAGGAAGGCGCAAAGGGACTGCTGCTGACGCCCTATGATGACGAGCGGATCGTTGAAAAGATCAATTCCTTAGTCAAAAAGAATATCCCGGTCGTGACTGTCTGCTCGGACATCGAGGGGACAAAGCGGCTCGCCTATGTCGGCAGCGACAATATGCGTCTCGGCCACACGGTCGGCGCGCTGCTCGGTCTGATGTCAGGCGGCAACGCGGAAGTCGGCATCATCACGGGTTCCCGTGATGTACTCGGACAAGAGCAGCGCATCGCAGGATTTTTGGAAAAGATCCAGAAAGAATACCCGGGCATTTCCGTTGAGACCATCGCCGAATGCAAGAACGAGGATTACAAATGCTATGATACCTTACAGAGGATTGCCGTCGAATTCCCGACCATTACCTCTTTCATCTTCACGGCAGGCGGCGTCGGCGGCGGCTGCAAGGCTCTCTACCAGATGACGGCGCGCCCCGATTACCATGTGATCACGATCGACGAGATCGCGGCAACGGTCGAATACATGAACAAGGGCATCATCACGGCAGCGATCTGTCAGGAGCCGCGGCGCCAGGGCGCGATCGCGCTGACCATTATCATTGACGCGGTTACCGACAAGAAAGAGCCTGAATCCGAATTCAATTACACGGATATCAACATCCGGATCAAGGAAAACATCTGATCTCGCGGTTGCCCGTCCGGTTTGTTCTCTCAAGAGATATTCCGGGCCGCAAATATAGGATCCGTACCGGATCATGGAAGGAATGCAATGAAAATCAAGACCGTAAGCCTGGAAACAGTGATCGGTCCAACCAGTGCTTTGCCGGTGAATACGCTGCCTGAGGTGGCGTTCGCCGGCAAATCCAATGTTGGGAAGTCTTCGCTGATCAACACGCTGATGCAGCGCAAAAATCTTGCCCGTATGTCGGCACAGCCCGGCAAGACGCAGACGATCAATTTTTACAATATCAACGATGCCCTCTATCTCGTGGACCTGCCAGGCTACGGCTATGCGAAAGCGCCTGAGTCGGAGCAGGTGAAATGGGGGCGGATGATCGAAAAATACCTCTACGACTCCGAAATGCTGCGGGCTGTGTTTTTACTTGTGGACATCCGCCATGCCCCGTCGGAAAATGACCGTCAGATGTATGACTGGATCGATTATATGGGATACCAGACGATCGTGATCGCGACAAAGGCAGACAAGGTGAAGCGGTCACAATTAAAAAAGCATCTCGATGTGATCCGCGGCGGGCTCGAATGCACGGATGAGACGATCCTGATCCCGTTCTCTTCCAAGACGAAGCAGGGGCTGGAGGATCTGTATGATTTGATGGAGCAGGTTGTGGAGAATGAATAATCTGAAATATTTAATAACTGTATTCATATGTCTCACCGTTCTATCGGCAGCAATAATTTATTTATATGCAAATGATAATGTGACAACCTTGTCAAAAGAAGACACTCTCGTCGTGGCATCGTTCTATCCAGTGTATGTTGCAGCGGAGAATCTGGTCGATGGGGTTGACGGGATTACTCTTAAAAATCTGAGCGAGCCGCAGACCGGATGCTTGCATGATTATGTGCTGACGCCGGAGGATATGAAGCTGTTGTCAGACGCGGATGTTTTTGTGATCAATGGCGGAGGGATTGAAGCGTTTTTATCGGAAGTCGCGGAGGCGTATCCTGCTCTTACGGTGGTGGATGCCGGAATAAATATTGAAAAGGCATCTGAGAGCGACGAGAACGGCCATGCGCATGACCATGAAGATGAAGAAAACGCCCACTATTGGATGAGCATTCCGTTGTACGAACAGCAGATTGAAGCGATGCGGGATGGGTTGTGCGCTTATTTTTCCACAGATAAAGCCGTTTCCCAAAAGGATGGCAGCAACCGATCGCCGGATGACCACACGACCAATATCGCTACTCAAATCACCGACAACGCATCCGCATACCTTTCCGCATTGCAGGACCTGCAATCCCGGCAAGCGGATATTGCCGAAAAGCTTGCCGGACAAAAGGTGATCTTGTTCCATGAAGCGTACGAATATGTTGCCGAGGATTATGGATTGGAAGTAGCTTATCTGCTGGATCTGGATGAAGAACGGCAGGTCTCGGCCGGTGAGATTGCCGATGTGATGCAGGCTATTGAAGAAAATGGCGTATCGCTGATCCTTGCCGAAGAACAGTACGGAAAGGAGCTCGGCGATCTGGTATCGGAAGAAACCGGCGCAGATGTGATCTATCTGGATACGATCGTGCGCGGCGGCGAGGCCGATCACCCCGATGCTTACCTGACAAGGATGCAAAACAATATTGATCTGTTGGCCAATTATGCCGCGAAAAATAAACCATGAGAAAAAAACAGACCCCTTGCGGATTTCACTACATTAAAATCAACAATCTTTCGGTCACGCTGGACGCGCAGAACATCCTGTCGGATGTCAACATGCACATCCACTGTGGTACCTTTGCGGCTGTGATCGGGCGGAACGGCGCAGGCAAATCGACACTGCTACGCGCCATTCTCGGCGAAATCCCTCACGGCGGGACAATCGAATTTAAAAACACCGAAAACGGCAGGATGCAGAATTTGTCCATCGGCTATGTGCCGCAGTCGATCAACATTGACCGCACGACCCCAATGGATGTCTATGATCTGATCGCATCCTTCCGTTACCGGATGCCAATCTGTTTCCGCCGCCGCAGCCTCGAAAAAGAGATCCAAAACGCATTGGCGGAATTTGACGCGGAAAATCTGATCGATAAGGAAATCGGAAAGCTTTCAGGCGGCGAACTGCAGCGGGTACTGCTGTCCATGGCAGTCATGGATGAGCCGCATTTGCTGCTGTTGGATGAGCCGGTGTCGGGTATCGACAAAAACGGCATGGATCTGTTCTATGAAAAGATGAAAGGTCTTGTCAAGCACCACGACATGGCTGCGATCATCATTTCCCATGATCTCGACTATGTCGCGCAGTATGCGGATGAAGTTATCCTGTTAGACAAGACCGTGCTCGCCGATGGTTCACCCCGTGCCGTTTATGAGAGCGAACCGTTCCGTCAGATGTTCGGCGGAAGCTATGATTACGGGGCAACGGCAATGCGCGCGATTCCGCTTGGGAAAGCGAGGTAAACCTATGCACAACCTTTTTGCCTACACCTTCATGCAGAATGCGTTTATCGCGATCCTGATCATCTCGCCGATGCTCGGCATCCTCGGCACGATGGTCGTCCACAAACGGATGGCGTATTTTTCGGATGCGCTCGGACATTCCGCCCTGACCGGCATCGCCATCGGCACTTTGCTCGGCATGACCAATGCTTCTCTTGCGATGGTTGTTTTTGGCATTTTGTTCGCGCTGCTTCTAAACCGCATCAAATTCCGCACCAAAGCATCGGTCGACACGCTGATCTCCGTCTGTGCCAGCGTCTCTCTGGCTGTCGGGCTTGCCGTCCTTTCCAAAGGCGGAAGCTTTGCGCAGTACTCTTCACTGCTCGTCGGGGATGTGCTTTCCATCAAAAAAACGGAGCTGCCTGTTTTAGCAGCCGCTGCTGTATGCACCCTGGTCTATTGGGGCTTTGCCTTGAATTCACTGACTGCGATCAGCATCCATCCGACTCTCGCCAAAAGCCGCCGGATGCATGTGAACCTGATTGAAGATCTGTTCGCCGTACTGATCGCCGTACTTGTCATGCTGTCGATCCGCTGGATCGGCGTTCTGCTGATCAACGCTCTGCTGATCCTGCCCGCGGCATCCGCGCGCAACATTGCCGTCAATATGCGGCAGTATCATTTATTTACTCTGCTGATCGCATTGTTCTCAGGCATCTTGGGACTGTTCGTCTCTTATTATACGAATGTCGCGACCGGCCCTGTGATCGTCATCTACGCGGGGATCATCTATTTCGCGACTTACTGGCGGAGCAAAACGGGATAAAAACATTCACCCTTTTACATAATGTTCTATTTTGCAGGTATGCGTCTTTTTCTTTTCGCCGTAGTTGACACCCACAAACAACAGATTGCCCTTGTAATGCGACAGGGAATCGAAATACCTCTTCTCCTTGATCTGATCCATCGCGCTTTCCACGCAGTCATTCCGTTTCAGCTCAATGATCATTGCAGGTTCAGTCTCCTTTAACGGCACATAAACCACATCTGCGAATCCCTTGCCCACTGTCGCCTCCCGGATGACCGTATATTTGTTAATGGCGTAAAGATATGCCAGATAAATGGCACTCTGCAGAGCATCCTCATTATTGTAGCTGCGATTGGATGTCACATGGATGTGGCTTTCATCCAATGCCTTCGCGACAGCATCCTCATCCCCGTCGATTGTCGCCGCAAGCAGCTCTTTGGATGCCTTGATGATCCGATCCGTCTCCTCATACTCGTCCACAACGGCAACGGCAAACTCCCATTCCTGCCATATCTCTCTGTTCGGAATGCGGCATGTCTCATTTTCTTCATCGTAAGCAAGATACCCGATGTGCATCAGATAAGTAAAAACATCGTCCCTTGTCGCAAAATCCGTCAATGTGTTCATATAAGACGCCACCCGGACATCTGCCTCTTCGCCCGCCAGCATGCGGATGACAGAATCTCGCGTTCCCTTGAAATTATCCCTCAGCCGCTCTGCTATTACCTGGTAAGTGGATGTCATACTCCAATAGCTTTTGCATTTCTTCCTCGACAATGCTTTTACAACGGATTGTGGGTTATAAATCTCAAAACCATGCTGTCTGTAACCGTTATACCAACTTTTACATTCGTCAAAATTCAGACCGTGTTCAACACAAAGCGTCTGCACCTCTTGATCGGTAAAACCGATAAACTCTGCCAGCTCTTGCGCATCCAAAATCGTATATTCCTCAAAATTATTCAGCTTGGACTGCACGCGGTCTCTAACAACCGGCAGTATGCCCGTGATATACGCAAGCGATATCGCCTGGCGGACAGTATTGCTTTTGAATAACCCATTTAAAAAAGACAAATAAGACGCGAACAGATCCTCACTCGCCTGCTCGCGCACCAGCACATCATACTCATCGATTAAGATAACAAAGGCTTTTCCGGTTACCGAATAAATCTCCAGGATGGACTCCGCCAAAGAATATTCATCCGGAATGTCTGCCTGCGGATACTCCCTTCGCATCTCCTTTTTTATTTTGATTGGAAAGGATTTCTATAAGATGCTCTTTATCGTTAGTATTCTGATACTCACTATTGAGGTCAATAATAATAACATTGAACCGATTTAAATTCCTGCCGAATTCCTCACTTTTGCCGATCTTTAACGGCGCAAACATTTCCCTTGAGTCACAGCCCTTGGAATAATATGCCGCAAGCATGTTCTGGGCGATCGTCTTCCCGAATCGTCTCGGCCGGGAAACGCAGATGAATTTGTTACCGGTATCGATAAAATGATTCATCGTTTGGATCATCATCGTTTTATCCACATATATTTCCGTCCGCAATGTTTCCTTGAAATTAACATTGTCCGGATTTAAATAAATTCCCATCTGACATCCTCCCAACCAAAGGAAAACATACTGTTTATGATACCCTCAACCATGTATTTGCCACGATAATATCATGTTTCGCACCGTTTGGTCAACTCACCGAAAGTCAAATGGCTATGCTGTCATTCCTTCTCCATCAGCAGGTCTAGTATCTCCGGCTCCCGCTCCAGCAGCCATAGTACTAAAAAAATACTTCTGCCTTGTGACATCGGCTGATCCGTTGTTAACCTCGCTTCTTTTCTCCCCTGAAAACCGGTGGTTGGAGTGATAAATATATTTCGGTTCGCCGTTAAAACAAAAAATTTATACTCATCCACTCCTATTCCAATTTTCAGCCACAAATTCTTTGCATGAAAGTTTGTCAATGCAACGCGTCACTAAAAGATTCTTGTCATACAGCTTAAAATGCTGTTGCTTTTCGGTAAATCTCCTTGGATTTTCAAGATTTAAGCGCATTCCTATTCTTTCTTGATAGATTTTGCTCAAGCGTAGATTTACGCTTAGCCATAAACCATGCCGATATATCCTCCAATATTCTTGACATAACTCACCTTTCATCCCGCCATGCACATTTCAATTATTATTATTCCAATAAAAAACACCTTATATAAGTACTGTTCTATACTTTACATTAAGGAGTTTTTTATATAATATTATCGATTCAATTGCATCATTGCGGCCGTCATCCGTTTTTTTCCTGGTATGCTTTGACTCATACTTTCGGTTTTACCAGAAAATACATACCCTATTATATCTGATGTCCTTGCGTTCAGATGAGATTGCAGATAATCCATAACCTGCCCTGTTTCAGCATATTTTTCCGCAATACCAATGATGCCTATCACAAAATCCTCATAACTGTCCGGAATTTTCTCTAGCGCAGCTCGCAATTTCTTCTCATCGGATTCCCTTCTCAATGCCAATGCCAATAATTGAATGTTGTCCGATGAAACCTCTTCTCCACCTTCTTGTGCAAAATAAATATAATTCAATAACTCTTGCCATATTCTCCTGCTTCCAGCAATGCATATAACGCCGCATACAAAATCCTTATTATCGTATATCGATTTCAGTTCTCTCATCAACTTCAATCTTATTTGCTTGTCATCGTCTCGCTTCATCATAACATCTCCCATTCACTGCCATATGCATCATCAATAGGAATTTTCCCTATGATGGTATAATCATCAAATCCATTTTTTATGCTACTTCCGAATATTCCATCACGGAAATCTCTTGGATCACCTTCTTTGCAGAATCAACTATTTCTTCCAATTTTCTCGCAACTGTTTTTGAATAGTATTTTTCTCCACAACGCACACATTCCTCGCACGGAACATTCTTCACGATGATCAGCCTTCCATGGTAATCTACTACATGCGAAGTCACAGAAGGAACCGTCTTTTTTTCTTTACAGTACATACACATATCAATTTCTCCTCGTCCTGCCATCTTCCGCAAACTTTATGATGTTGGGCTCATAAGCTGTGATGACATAAATTTCTTCTCCATCCGTTCCTGCCACGACATGTATTCTTTTTCCACTTCTTCCCCTTCCGTCCAGCAGACAGCTTGGGTGCGGATAATCATCGGGATAGTCCTCTATCATTTCACCGTGAAGCAATGCATTCTCTACATCATCAATCGATATGTCCCGCTCCTGCATACGCTCAAGGCAATGCGCCGTCCATTTGATATGCCCCTGATGAAACAGCTCCCGTAACAGTCCTAAATCCATAGAATGCCTCCATGCATATTGTAGCACAATCCGTCCTCATGTAAAGTATGAAATTGTAAAAGAACAATTTGTGAAAATTGAATTTTATAAAACAGAATACGGAGCAGAACCGGCAAAAGATTTTTTAGCCTCTATTTATCAAGAAGACGCAAAAGACGCCGCGTTCAGAAATAGAACTTGCAAAATAATACCGTGCCGATCACTTAAGGAGGTATCAAAATGAGTAGCTATTTGGAATTTAAAGAAAAAATGTTACAAGCCCCTGAAGTCAAGAAGGAATACGATGCTCTGGCTCCGGAATTTGACACTATACAGGCTATGATAGATGCCCGAAAAAGTCAGAATCTTACACAGGAAGATTTATCTGCACGAACCGGAATCACACAAGCCGATATAAGCCGTATCGAAAGAGGCACGCGTAATCCAAGATTAAATATGCTAAAACGTCTTGCCTCCGACCTTGGAATGCAATTACGGCTGGAATTCATCCCCAAGAGTGTGTGAAAATAAGGGTTCTATCCTTTTCGCCATCCGCTTGGAGTCTTCCTTCACCCGTTCAAGCTGTATGTTATTGCCGTTCCACTGCTGTCATTATGATCCCGTGCGCATCCTATTCCTCCTTCTCCATCAGCAGGTCCAGTATGTCCGGCTCCCGCTCCAGCAGCCACAGCAACCTCGATGCCGGACCGTTCGGCGTGCTCTTGTTCTGCTCCCAGCTCCCGCAGGCGGTCTCCGACACCCCGATCGCCAAGGCGAACAGTTCCCGCGGCAGGCCAAGGGTTTTCCGGACTGCCTTGACCGTTTGGCCGTTATATTCTTTTAAAGGCTGCTTCGCAACTGTTGTTGCAAATCCGTAATCATACCCAATCAGGTCAAGCAGTCTTGCCGCCGCGCTGCCCGGCGTGTTGATCCCCTGCTCCCATGCCTCAAGGGTCTTTACGGAGATGCCAAAAACATCAGCGAATGTCCGCTGCGTCATGCCGCATGTCTGGCGGATATGCTTTACCTCATCCGCGGAATACCGACGCATGGGAAGGAACCGGTATACTGTCTTTTTATTCATTACCTGGATGTATGGCTCAATAGTCGGGATCATGCTTCCTCCAAAAAATCTACGCTATCTTTTGTTATATCTGCTTCCGCTTCAATTTGTTGCCGTTCCCTTTTCCTCCCACTTTTACGCTTCCGTCTCTATGCACCGCCCAATCAGCCCGCCATCCCTTTCGAGCATGTCCAGATACCGGCAGGCAAGACCGTCCGGGACTTTCTTGCCGTTTTCCCACGAAGATACGGCGGACACCGATACGCCGATGGCATCCGCGAACTCCCTTTGGGAAAAATCCGCTTTCTTCCTCAGTTCCTTTATCTCATCCGGGCTTGGTGGGTTTGCCGGAAGCACATGGTAGGTCTGTCCTTTCCGTCCGGCATGGATGGTGTAGTGGCCGTTGGCATCGATGCCGGAGAGGATGTTGGTGCTGTTGATTCGTGGTGGGTTGGCTGCCGTTGAAATCATGTTTTTTCTCCTTTTTGTCAAAATTGCTCCATATAACCATAATGCGTCAAACAAACCGTCCCGAAACATTCTCTATGTGCTCAAACTTTTCATCGCCATAGACAACTGCTACTTGCTCCTCTCCAATTATTTCATTTTTATCATGCGGTGATACCGAAACTGTTCCCCGATTCCTGAAATTATATCCTCCGCCACACACGTTTTTTCCTCTCTCCCCGCTCTGCAACAGTCACCGGAACAAAAGGCTTGATTTCGTGATTTTTACCGGGTTCTTACCTACGGAAGACCACATCTTTTCACACTGGTTATACAAGTAATTCACGAAGTTGTTTGGCTCTTTCATCTTCGGTCCGAGAACTATCTCTCCTATATATGTTTGGGAGTCGTTATAGACATACACCTTGGGCACTTTTCCGCCAATCACCCTCACTTTTTCAATATCATTTTCTTCCACAATCAGCCTCACCTCGTTCTCGTGTTTATATGTCTCATGTTTAAATAAATAAGAAATCTGTGACATGGCGTGATCCACAAGTTCGTCCATACCCGCATAGCTGTCCTCTATCCGTGGATCCTTACTTATGTCAAGGGTAACGCATTTCCTAATCTCATAATCCTTGTATATCTCCCTTAAGGAATCTATGCCTTCCTGGATTGTCTCATACCTTTTACTGTCACACGCCTTCCCAGCATGGACGCACTCCCCAGCATCCGACATATAGATTACCTCCCTTAAGGCATGGTTGCCAAACGTCCTCGCGTCAAAAACGACGCAGCACCCCTTTGCGTCATCAGCGTACTGTATCCACATGGGCAGGAATTCAAAGGAGCCTTCCCTGCTGTCATGTTTGAAAAACGACTTGAGATAGACATGGTCGTTCTCGTAGATCCTTCTCCCAGACACGGATTTGTCTTTTTCTCGGATGCCAATCACTTGTCGGACAAGTGTCCCTTCCTGCGGGTCGTTCATGTGATTCACATGGAACAACGGCAGCCTATAATGGCAGGCCTCCTCCTCGTCCTCGAACAGCAGTCGCAGATGATCTGCCCTCGTATAGTAGACGACATTGCTTTCTGATAAGTCGTCTATCCGGGTGGCGTGCTTGATTTCAAGGCATTTGAACAAAAAGCTCAGCAGATCGCATGATATCGCTTCGTAGGTTTCCCTATCCTCTTCCCGTAACTTTGTCATATAAGGATCCGTGAATACGAATGTTATGATTCCTGTATACTCGCCCAGCCGGTTCGGAAAATTCTTGAAAAGCCACTCTAGTATTTCTGAGATTTCCCTAAAAGTATCGACCCCTTCATACAAAGCGCCGCATAATATCCATAAATGCGTGCTGATGTTTGACTCGTCCATTGCCAAAAGCGAACTTGTGTCGAATCCTTTTCGGAATTCGCCATACGCTTCCCCGGTCAGGTTCTTCTCCGACAGCAGATATGCTCTCTCAAAATATACGAGCGTTCGCAACCGTCCGCGGTCATAATCCCCCGCCTTGCACTCCTTTTTCCTCCGAACGCAGCCTCCGGTCAGCTCCGTCCGCATACTCCAACGCCTTGTCGATGTACGCTGCCCACCTTTCGGATCTTTTGGCCTTCCGGTTAGCCGCCCACGCGTAGATTACTGCGGCATTATAGAGGTCAAGAGCATCCACCGTTTCTATGTCGGTTATCACATACCTGTCAAGGGCATCCCTCGCCTCTTCGTATTTCTTAAGACCGAAAGAGATGTATCCTTTCTCCGCCCGCCAGCTTTTCTTAATGTCGCCAGCCTCATCCAACGGATCATAGATTCGCCCACTCAGGTTATATAACCTTTCCGCCTCTTCGTAACGGTTCCTCGACTTCAAATAAGAAAGCTGGCTGTGAAACTCTGCGTCCACTTTGAGCAAGGATTCTGATAATGTCCCGTCCCTCTCTTCTCCATTCTCCAAACCATGTGCCAGGTAGTCAACTAGTATTTCAAACCGTCCGCCTTCCAAAAATATGTACAGCAAATACTTGTTATCGCATTCATCGTAATGCCCTTTGTTTCCAATAACAATGCCCTTCATCTTGTCCAATGTCGTCACGCTATCATATAAATATGCGTCATCCGTATAAAAAGCAGCGAATATCCCAGCCAATACGCCGACGAGCCTTTTTACGTTGGCATTCTCTCGCGCCATCTGGATGTTGTTTAACATAAACGGCAACAGCCGCCGCAAATAATAAATCCCCTTCACATTCTTGGTTTCTATTGCTTTCAGGCACAGTCCAATCGTTTCGCTCAATTCCCCTCCGTTTAAAAGATAGCATCCATATAGATATGCGCTTTTCCGCTCTCCACTTGTCGGCATGACTGTACAATTTTGCCCCCAATCCTCCCTTAGTTTTTCAAAAATACTGTCCTTTTCGCAGTCAATGTCCCCGTTTCCCGAAATCACATAAATAAACGCTTCCAGTTCATGCACCAAATTTTTATCATTTATGTTCAGCCCGCATCCTGTCCAAATCTAAACCTCCCTATCATGTCAAGTGTTTTTTCCTTGAAAATCAAGGAATTTTTCCGACATCCAGTACACTTAAAAATGAGTAAGTCCATGTTCAATATTGGGCTCATTTTTTAAAGCAATCTTTCCGGTCAATCCCAGCCTATAGAATATTCTTCCAGTTTCTTTGAATGTCTAAGCGTCTCGAGGTCTGCCATTCCTATATTGCCAATCATTTTTTCAGCCTCCTCTCGCGTTAAATGGCCGGTATATGCGGTAAACATTGGCATTAAATCTGTATCCTTTAGGGTTACACTTGCCCCTTCATCCAAGCCACTGTCCCTTTCTGTTAAGATGGCGTTAAATATCACATTCACTGTATAATATGTGATGAAATTATCAAACAAATTCACTTTGCATTCCTTTATGCATGCTATGCAATCATGCCCTTGTTGATCTTTTATGATCTCTGCTCTCCCAACGGAAGACAATCTGTCATTTGTTCGAAGTGCATTTTTTTTGATAAAAAGGATATGTAATTCTTTAACTATTTTTTTATGTTCTTCCGTTAGGGATAAACAGCCCGGTTCGACGGTAACATTAAACAGCTCCTGCAATTCTCCAACAGTTTTAAAATAATTCACGGTCCTTGTCAGCTGCCGAATCATAACATTTCCATTGTTATGTCTGAAAATTGTCTTTAATAAGGACAGGCCTCGCTTGTATCCATTGATAATGGCGTCTAATGTCCCCGCCTTTCTGAAATCTGTTTCCAAATCTATTATTGGAGCCTCAGAATCCAGTCCCTTCCTGAACCTGATACCCACCACCTCGTTCGCTTCATTTCTTAGACTTTTTACTTTTCCGTCACTTTCATAGATCATTCTCATCAGATCTGATTTCCGCGAAGCGTTTACAGGTATGATGACTTCATTCTTTTGAACAAACGGATATGCTACCACTTTTCCTTGATTTAACATGTCAAGGCTTTGTTTTTTTTGATTCCGTGTTTCAGCGGTAGATACAGGAATCGCTTTAGTCAATGTTAAACCCCGATTATTAAGTGTTCTATTATGTGGGAACGCACCTTTTTTCCGCTTACGATGTCCAAAGGATGTGGTGGTCCTTGAATAGGCTATGCCTTTATCGACATTGTTCATAAAATCATTCAGAAGCATTCCGTCCCTTCCCTGTATTCTTACCCCTCTTTTCAAGAGTTCTCTAGTGCTTTTTTCCCTTGTTGTCATTTTTTCCTCCTAGCAATCCTCTTCTATATCCTCTAGTACAAGAATTTTACTAATCAGTAAGCTCTTTTGTCTTGCCACATCTGCCCCATCTTCAAACAGATTATCCGGAAGTTGCAAAATATACTCAATGCATTCATTTCGTTCAACTTTTCCTGGAACTATCAGATATCTGATATCTATGTACTTAAAATTTAACCATATCTTTTTATATTTGTCATCATACAGTTCGTTGTTTCGGCTTTCCAATTCGTCTTCGCTGTTAATGCGAATAATCCTGTCTATATTCAAATCCTTCAAAGAATCGCTCCTCATTACATAGCGCCATTCCTTTTCATCATGGTAATTTTTTTCGAATTCAACTGTAGATCCCCATTTCAATGTTCTTGCCATTTCTCCCTTCAATGGTTTGACCAGCGATAACCTTAAAGCCAAATCCTCGCCTATGTTATCAATCCTTCCCTCTTGCAATTGCTTATTTATGAATGTTCGTAAGTTTTTAACCGTAATTGACTTTGTATTTAAATAATATACCGGTTGGCAATCATTTTCCTCACACCAGCTTTTTTCAAAAGCAATCGCATAGTTTCCATAAAACCCTGGATGAGTATTATATGACTTCACATCCTCCCTGTCTTCCTCTGATATCACTCCATCTTTTATCTTAATGGGAAACGACTTGTTGAATTCATGAAGGGGAATATCACAAAAACATTTTTCTAATACGCCTATCTCATTAACATAATCGTCATTTCCATCTTTGATCCCCAAGTATGAAATATCTTCCTTACAATAGCGGGGAACCAACCCTCTGTTATTTAATGCGCTCTTTAAATAATCCCATTTCTTCATAAAATGAAACAATGCGTTTGCACTCTGAACATATTTGATTCTACCAAAAGCATCATTGCCCTTTGCCACCTGCACGCCTCCTTTTTTATAATAAATCATTGGTCATTATATATGATCCTATGCCACCCTCACTCACCCGTCTCCATCGCCTCGACGGAAAGCTTGCTGTTAAATATATTCATCGAATTTCCCCTTTCAGCTTGCTTTTTTACATACCACGGTTTTCCAAAATTCCGTTTCGATTCAATGCCCGGAACAACTCAACCATCCAGTTCTTTAAATCTGTTCCTTCATAGCAGAAATGACGGACTATTCTGCCAGTTCACTACTTCCTTTGCGCATACATTGAATATGGAAAACCGAATAGTTTTGATTTACCCAAGAACAATTGATCCATGTTAATAGATTTCATAAAATCAAATATGCCCCCAACTTCCTTTTCTTCCATCTGAGGATGGCACAGTACTGACTGAATAAGTTTTGGGTTGTCCTTAAACGACCACGAAATATCTTTTTTCATGTCTGTTTCTAATGGGTCCGAAAAATCATCATATTTAACATGTACCTTCGTGACATATTTATCATGTGCATCTTTATATTCTTTATATAATGGATTCTGTTGATATTCGAGAATTAGTCTGACTTCATTTTCGATTTCATATTTTACATCTTTAAATATGGATGAAATTTCTATTGGCATTTTCCTAAAATAGGTTCGGTATTCCGTCATGAAATTCATTATGGACACAAAAATATGTTGATTATAAATCATTTTATCAGTTAAATGAGTATCACGATTCTCATCTAAAATTAATAAATCACTTTCTTTATTCCCATTCGGATTTCTAAAAAAAGATATCTGTTCCATGCGAGGGAAACTGTCATACAAAATAGGAACTGCGCGAATGCCCATATCGAAAAAATCTCGTATCTTCGCTTCTATCCGAATAGTTCCATATGTATTCCAAAAAAAATACGATTCGGGCGTTATCGTCCAACATTGAAAGTAACAGCCGTCTCTAGAAGAAAGAATGTCTCTTATGAAAACCGGATCTAAAAGCCTTTGCACCCTCATTTCGTTAACAATTCTATAAAAATAATCTTCAAGCGTATCATCCCATGAAGATGGTGTTTTAAAAATAAGAACTTTAGCTTTTAATATGGTTTTTAATTCCTCGACACAAATAAATCTGTAAATGCTTGTATCTCCATACAAATCAATAATATGTTGGTAGCAATGCTCGCATAAAGAAAAATAAGTATTCTGTTGAAGCACCGAAAATTTTTTACCACATTTTAAACAAGTTTTCACTTTTCCCCCAATGATGACTATATTTCTGAAGCAAATAGAAAGCTACTATAGTATTTGTTTTGCTATAAAAAATTGCCATAAATCTAATTAATCGAAACAAAATATAAGATATCGCTTGGTATGCGACACTATACAAAATTTTAATTAAGGTCAATGGCTAATTCACATTTGATTTCTTGCCATTTCAAATGCCTTAAACACGTGCCAACACATCCAGCGCTTGTGCTTAAATCAAAAAACACTTCTTTTCATAAGGTAATATTTTATTATTCCCACTTCGGAATTCTAACTTCCCCATCTTTCAAATCTTCCCTCCGCACTACCTTATTCCCTATTTTCTCATCATAATAACCATCCAGATAAACAAAATAATCTGTAATCCCCATCTGCTCCAGCTGCTTTCCGATCTCCTGGTGCCAGAGACTTACGATGATAACACGGCTGTCCTCATCCAGCAGTTCCGGCAGTTCGGCCGGATTTCTCACTTCTGTCCCGAACGCTTCCTTCCCCCACTTATTCGGATCATTGTCAAATGTACAAACCACCTGTTCTTGCAGACCGAATCGTTCCAGCCAGATTCGTAAGGAATCTGCAGCCCCGAACAGATATATCTTCTTCCCCTCTATCTCGTCCAGCATCCCGGTATAACGCCGGAAATACACCTCATATCCGTTTTCCGTATCAAAAAACCAGTGCCTTGGCGTGCAGATCTGTGCCCCTTGCGGCCACATCCATTCACCGTATGCCTCGTTCAGGACTTTTCTCGGCATTGCGGGAATCCTCAGTTTCAAATTTTCAAACTGCCCGGTTCCGGGGGTACCGAACCATGACTTCAGATAAACGGCATTCCGTTTCTCCCTGCTTTGAAGTGTCGGTGTGCGGCAGCACCCCGTTCCCGGAATCTCTGCGAGAGGGATAATGTCAATCGGTATCCCGCAGTGTCCGCCCTTTTTTAAGCTTTCGGTAAAGTCCTCCCTGAATGCCGTCGTCCCGTTCCTGCGGAGCTTCGCAAAATGCGGCAGTCCCGCATCCACAGGCGTCTGCAGAAAAAACCTTTCATCAAACCAATCTTTATGCCCGCACAGTTCTGAATAATCCTTCTCCGGCATGACCACATCCACATCGTCATCCCAAGGAAGGAATCCACCACCACGCATAATGCCGAGCAGTGTCCCGAAACACGCATAATATGTCAGACCATGCTCCTTGCAGACCCCGTCAAACGCTTCCAGCATTTCCAGCTGGATTTCCCTCAGTTTTGAAATATTGTCAGTCATCTTCAGATGTTCCTTTCATTCCGATATTTTACCCGTTATTCACTTATGTTGCTTTCCTGTTCATCCACATGGCAATCATATAGGTTAAAACCAAACCAACTATATTATACCCACTCTGCTTTATGATTTCTCACAATCCGATCCTGCCCCGCACCGAACCGGGTAAAATAAATCTCCCTCTTTTCCGTATCCACCTGCATGATGTCAAAACTCTCCTGTGTCCTGTCGCCCAACCTGCGGTACGGCACGACCGCTCCCTCCGGCTTATGTTCCAAAAAATATTCACACTTCGCACAGTTAATGGAAATAATAGGAAACTGCCCGTTATGAAGGCCGTTGAACAGATGGTCACAATGGCTGTGCCCGTTGATATAGGCAAGAATCCTGTCCGCATATTTATCTAGCACCAGCATGAGTATATGGCTGTTCCTGATCCAGTCAGACCATGCGTGAAGCTGTTTGATCGGTGGAACATGGGAAAATATGATAGCAACATAATCCTTTGGCATCATGTGCAGCACTGACTCCGTCCAATGAATGCAGTACTCCGTAAAACCGTAACGAAGTTCTTCTTTCGGATCAAAAGAATCCAAAAAAATAAGCCTGAGCTTCTGCCCTGGCTCATCGATATAATACTGCGGCGTAGATGGATAGCGGATTTCCGGATTGCCTCGGAAGTAGTTGTAGTCGTGATTGCCTGGAACAATATAAACAGGCGCACCCAGTCTCTGCATATCTTCGATGCATTGTCTCTCAATCTCATTTGTCTTAGCAATGGGCAGCAGTCCGTCCGTCAGATCGCCGAGATGGATAAGTCCGTCAATCGGCAACTTCTCAGTCAATGCTCGCATCGATGCAACCGTGTCATCCCAAGTTCCGTTATATGTAAAATGGGAGTCGGCAAGGAGAATATATGTCAGAATACCCTTACATACACGTTCCGCAACAGCAGCGGCTTCTTCATCAATCCACGCCGGTGTGCCTTCGCCTTTATCACCGTATACATTAGCTCGCCACGGTTCCCAAACCGCATCCGGAGCATAGTCATATGTGTAAATCCATTTGTAATTAATATTAAAATAAACACTAATATCTTTTAACAAATCCATATTTACCAATAAATTTTTCGCACTTCTCATGTTACAGATTACCATTCAGTAAACATATCTGATGACAAATCTTTTATTCTCAAATATAAAGGATAAGCCATCGCATAAGATTTTTGATATTCTACAGAAGGTTCAAAAAATGTATTTCTAATACCTCCCATGCGTTGAACAACATCCAAAAATGACACCGTTTTATCATCCATTTTCTCCCATGCCGCCGCAGCATAAACAGCTGACCCAAACGCCGAGGATTGAGAACTTTTTGACAGAAAAATACATTTCCCAAGTACATTACTATATATCTGCATAATAGCAGGACTTTTATATGCAATTCCACCAGTTGCAATAATCTTTTTCACTGCTATATCATTACTCTCATATGAATCAACAATTTCTTTCAAGTCAAAAGCCGTAGCTTCAATAAAACTTTGATATATATCTATAAAGTCAGTATTAAGGTTTATTCCACCTATAAACCCGCGTCCTCCTGAACCCACACGAAAACCATTTAAACATGCAAGAGCAACGCATCCGCTTTGCATTGGTATTCTTTCATTTATCTTGGTTTCAATATAATCTAAAACAGTCAAGCCACGTTTTCTAGCCTCCTTATGATATTTATAAGGGATAATATTCTCAAAACACCATCGAAAACAGTCACCAACAGCCACCTGGCTTGAAATATAAGTATATAGTCCGGGAATCACCGCATCTTTTACCTTTTCAGACAAAGGAATATCTTTATTATCCTCCGAATGTATTAAGTGACAGGATGATGTGCCAATAACGGAAACAAGCGCATTTGCTTCTGTTACCCCGGTTGCTGCCATCGCAGCTATTGCATCAATGTTCGAGACACACACTAAAACATTGCTCGGCAATCCTATAACATCAGTAATATCAGGTCTTATTTCTCCCGCAACCTCATAAGGATAATAGTATTTGTCAGCAAGCTTTGAATACACATCTTTAAAATCATCAGAAAATTTTTCCAAAACAGCATTGTCGATAAAACCTTTGTCAAAATTCCAAGTCGACGTAAATTCAGCCTGCAAACGCCCTCTTCTTTCATTTCCGGTCATATACCAAACAATCCAATCACCAACCTCCATAAAACGACTTGCAGCATCGTATATCATTCGATCTTGCACATAAATATGTGCTATCTTTGGAATAAGCCATTCTGCCGATAGCTTTCGCTCCCCACCTAAAATCCCATTTAGATATATTGCCTCTTTCTGTGCTGAATGATCCTTCCATAACTTTATATATGCATGCGGACTTTTACAGTATTCATCATCAAAACACAAAGGCACACCTTCATTATTTGTCGGAAGAACAGAACTAGTTGTGGCATCAATGCCTATAGCCACAATATGGTTAGGTTTAATCCCGGTTTGTTTCAGAATCTTGGGAATGCCTTTCAAGATTATGGTCAAATAATCTATTGGATGATGAAGAACATATTCACTTTCTATATGAAAACGTTCTGCTATGTTCCCATGCCGGTATGGCATCTCGGTCGAATACACTTCATATCCGCGTTCTATTTCAATCAGAACAATACGACCATTATTACTTCCAAAATCAATGCCTATTGTATATCTATCCATTATGCTCCCAAATATCCGTGATATTCTCCATAAAAAAATTATAATTTTCGTCACCATAATTAACAATGAAACTTCTTCTGTTTGAATCTAAAATATACGGTGCATACAAATCAATTTTAATATGATTCATAAATCTATGTTCATCATCATTAACTACCCAAATCGCAGCATAAGTTAATGCTATTTTCGTCAGTTTGAACTGAATACAATTACCATAAACTTCTTTTAAACCTTTAAGAACACTCACTGACTTAGCAAATATATCATTAGGAGAAATATCACTGTTAGCCATTATTTTCATCTTGTTATTTGCTGCATCTCTGGCCGCATATGAATTTGGACGTACTATGACGAATCTGAATTTTGTTCCCTGTTGAATTTTTTCTTCAAATATTGCTTTGTTATTCATATTATAAACTGAATCAGAAGCAATTGTCGGTATCAAAAATGAAGATGCAGCGTAATTGACAATTGTGATTTCTTTTGCATAATTCCATCGCTCATAAAGTGTTTTGTGTGTTTCTAAATCCTTTCGTGCGCACACTGAAATAGCAGTCTCTCGAGATACATTATTTAACCATTTTTTTATATCGTTCTTTAGTGTATCCGTGTCACTTTCAATTTCTATAGTTGTAAAACCTGAAAGGTCACTAGGGAGTTTAACATTTTTTTTTAATGCAAATTCCAACACACTCCTTTCCCAATCGTCCCATAAACATTCCAGTTTCGAATATCACATTATCCCTTGCAGCTAAATACTTTTCATTTCTAGAAATCAATTCATCATCGTCATTCCAAATAAAAAGCGCACCTTCATACCATTTTGCAGCTTCTCTCAAATTATCTAATGTATAGCTACTTCCAACAAATATATCGGAAACAAACCAAACATTCGCTTCCACACCAAATTGTTCTACAATTTCCTTTAAATAATTTGCTAATATCTTGGCTTCACTTGAACTCCCAATAAATATTTTCATATCGCCCCTCTCATAACATTAAAGATGAAATCCAACTTTACCCTCAGTCTCTTTCCATCAATCATTTTTAATGTCAAGAAATAACAGCATACAATACCGTTTCAATCGAATCATTGGAATAATGGCGAATATACAATTTGTACTCCGGCACCAGTTCTTTTATAAATAAAGGTATTTCTACAATGTCCTCAGGCTTATGATATATACTTATAGCCAATTTAGGCTTATCTCGTAGAATAATATTTTTAGCTCCCTTTAAAGCCTTTAGTTCTGCTCCCTCAATATCCATTTTTATAAAAGTCACTTCCTCTTTATTCATCAGACTATCAATTTGAATAACATCAATATAATCATCTGAACTATTCGCATCATCTATATAAGAAGCTCCCCTTAATCCCGATTGAAATGACAATCTTGCTGTTTCATCCCACGCTCCATATGGCAATAATTCAATCTCCTTGTGATTCTCTGTTTTTATTCTGTTAAGACATACCTTGTAATTATCTGAATCCGGCTCAAAGGCGTATATTTTCTTTACATTCTTGCATAGTTCTTTAAATTTTAATGATGTTTGTAAATCACAACAACCTACATCTAAAAACACTTCTTCGTCAGAGAATTTAATAATACCTCTATCAAAATACTGCTCATCATGATATTGAGTTTGTCCCTTGGGCAGAATATAACCTTGTCACAAAAACCCGCAAAATTGCTTTCATGATATTTTATCCACAGCCAAAACCATTTGGACGATGTCCCTCCAGCTCCATATAGGAACAGCGGTTTATCCGTTGGAATAGACCTTACAAATTTTTCTACAACATCCTTCGGACTGCTGTTATCCAACGCATATTTCCCAACAATATCCATGATACATCTGAAGTCGCCGGAAACGCTGAAATTAAGCTTGCTTATAAAAATATCCCTTGACTTATCATCACATAGCAAATGAAAAACTTTTGATAATTTAGAATACTCGTCCACGATTCCCCCTTTACAATTTCATCGCAATATTCCACTAATCATTACTATCATATTTTTTGTTTTAGCATAGTCGTAGATACTGATTCTGTATACGGAAAGAATACAATAGTAGACCCCTTCTTCTCCAGTTCCTCTTTTGCTTTCAGCCAACTCTTATCCTGCACATAATCGCTGCCGGAAAACTGTACATCAAAATGATACCTATTCCATGCGTCTATAGATGTCGGTCTGTCCGGAGGAATCCGCACTGCTTCATCCACATAACGACACCCGCGAACCAACGCTATCCTATCACCGAAAGGAATAACCGGTTCCGTTTTTTTTATCCCTCTCACCCATTCATCGCTGCATATCCCCACTATCAGATGCCTGCATCTGCTTTTTGCGCGTTTAAATAAATTCAAATGGCCTCGATGAAACAGATCAAATACCCCTGCCACATACCCTATATCAAAAACCGTATTTTCTTCTGACAGGCTTTTCTCACTATCTTTTTTTAGTTCATCTGGAAGTTTATATATCCTGTTTGGCTCATAGATACTATATTGCCAGAACCCCATAGTTTCCAATTGCAGACAAATTTCTTCATGATTTTTTACGCATACAATAATTTTCACTTCACATTTGTTGTTGCTTATATCTTCTAATCCGATTACCGGGATACATTCTAATGACATACCTTTTTTGCCTGTATCATTATCAATAATCCCCTTTATAGAAATCAATCCATTATATCGATTCAAGAACCTTCTTGTATACTGTCCTGCCCCGAACAAATACACATCTTTCCCCTGTATATCGTCAAAAATCCTATCTACCCGTCTTTGGTATTCTTTTTTTCCGTATCTATTACGGTTTGCATTTTCAACAATGGTTCTTGCATCTACACGGTTTTTTCTGTGATAATCAACCAACACAGCTTCGTTGCGTATCGTCCTCAGCTCCTTCGCTGCCATAAGTTTCCAGCGTTCTATCTCATCTAAAATACCATAACGCGCATACAGCTTCTCTTTGGGATAAATCTGCTGCAGATTACTATCTCCTGAATATATACTGTCAATCATCCTGCAAACAATTACATTCGCAGGGTAGTTCTTTTCGCAAAATTCCTGATCGAATACGACAAACTCTCCGTTAGCAAAAAAAGAATTTAACGGAATCAAATCAATATATGCATTTTCCATGACATATCCCATACCATCAATGCATCTTTTTTCCGACGAACCAAGAATAATTTCTTGAAATCGATCCATATATCCAAGAAATTCCTCTGTATTTCCTGACCCCAACAGCTCTTTTAGAAATTTTCCTCCTGTCGGCGCATCGATATATGGCATTTGTATCCGGTATTCCTCTAGTTTCATTGATACAGTTCGGATACCCCGGGATTTCAATTCTTTTGCATGGGTAAGCACTCTGTATATCCGTTCCTCTCCGTCGGGAAATGCCGCCCATTTTTCTACGTTACCGCTCTTTTTTATAACCGTTATTGTGGCATTTTCTTTCCCACGGTCAAAAGAACTCGTTATCTGCAAAAAATCCGTCAGTTTTTGAGCCGGTCCGCACTCATAGAGATAGGCATTCGCCACTGTATGAAATAAATTGTTTTCAACTGCAGAATTATATAATCCATTTTCTCTCTTAAATATACTTGCCGGATGGTAATAGCTTGGAATAATGCGGTCTGACAAATCCTCTTGGGGTGTGTATCCGTCCAGAAACAAATGTGAAGCATCCTCCAGCCTCGGAAATACTGAAAAACGGTTCCACGCCAAGAATCCCGATTTTTGCAATCTGTTTTCTGTTTCGTGCGCATTTATCATTGGGCTAACGCTGCTCCAGTCTCCGCAAAAGAATCGTAGTCCCAGAGGATTATCCATCCCCAATAGCAATATTCCATCATTTGATAAATATTGATGAAATACCTCTAAGCAGATGGACAATTCATTTCCGTTTATACAACCAATTGCAACTACATAATCATAAATACCTCTTTTCAATCCAGAATTAAGTAGTTCTTTTAGTTCGACTGCTGTCACTTTCAGTTCCTGTTCTTCCAACAGTTCTGCCAACGGATCTTCCCTGTGTCCAACATACAGAGCCTTCCTGCCTGCAGCAAACGGATACCATCCAAGGATTGCCTTGGGAATCTGCCTTTCTGGAATCATCTCGTTTTCATTTTTGGATTCCATATACCCCAATGCATATTCCCGCAGCATCTGCCGTAATTTATCCCATTGAAAATCTGTCAGGTATTTCTTTTGTACATAGCCCTTCGCATAGGCGCTCCACATCTGTCTTTGCATTTCCTTGTGGAATTCCGGCAGAAATTCAGACGCAATCCGATGTTCATTCCAGAGATATTTTATATATTTCATGGATGTCTCTATCTGCCAGATGCGAAGGTTCGTGATATCTCTTTCTGCCAATTGCTTTTCAATATATGCAAATTCGTCGCATAAGCAAAACACTTTCCTGCTGTCATGTACTGATGAACTTTCATTATCCACACGGTAATTGACCACAGCATCTTTTATTAAATACACTTGTTTTGCACATAGCCATACCATAAACCAAAATGATGTATCCTGATAAGACGCGCCCTTTGTTTCTAAGAACTGAATTGTGTTATTGTCTAAAAAGTCCTTGTTGTACAGACCCGTCCATATCGCCATTGCACCATATAACATTTCAGGAAAATCCTGCAGCCGGATCACTTTATCGCAGCTCTCTTCCGGATACAGGGATTTTTTCGTTCTCTCCCGCTCAGATACTTTGGCGAAACATCCACGCACTACTTCTACCTGATGTTTTTCGGCTATATGATATAGTTTTTCATAAATGTCCGGCTCTGCATAATCATCACTTTCAAGAATCCCTACATATTTCCCTTTCGCAATGGATAAGCCACGATTCATCGCGGCACCATACCCCCGGTTCTCCTGTCGGATGACGACAAACCTCGGGTCACGGGACGCGTATTCCTTTAGTATCGTTTGCGAACCGTCAGTCGAACCGTCATCCACACAGATAAATTCCAATCCTTCGGATAATCGTTGTTCCTTAAGAGAATCTAGACATTGCCGAAGAAATGCTTCCGCATTATAGACAGGTACAATAATCGATACTGCAATCATATCCGATACTGCTTCTTCCATACGATTTTTCCTTCCGGGATGTTCATGTCCAGCAGATTACTCTTTATCTCCATTGCCTTATTTTCATTCGCTACGGAAATTACAATATAATCGTAATCGACATTTTTGATATGCATCGGCGAATAAATACGATATTTCTCAATCCGGTCACCTTCCAATTTCTCGTCCGAATCTGCAATACATACAATTCTCGCATAATTTGAATGGCAAAGCTGCTGCAAAAACTGTTTCCCGATCCTCCCCATTCCATAAAGAACAACCCAGCTATCCCGGTCAACCAATTCAAACGGAAACATATAAAATGCTTTCGGGCGTATAGCTCTCGCCAGCGTCCCTTTTGTATGGATCTCATAGGATTGGTTAAAATCATATTCTTTGTTTAATGCGCTGACCAGTCGCTGCGTCATAAATGGAGCAATTTGATTTTCTAATACCGGATATTCAGACACAAGCTCCATCATTTTTTTGTTTAACCAATGCAGAGACAACAAGTAATCGGCATCTTTAGAATGTGTTAATGAGCCATCCCGAACCACCCAATGATAACCCGTCAAATTCGTCACAGCCACAACCTTGCTCTCTAAAATACACTGGTACAGCACCACGGCATCCTCTGAATATACGATCCTTTCATCCAAATCCATTTCAATGGGTCGTATTACTTCGGCACGGAATAATTTATTGTCCAAAGAACCATGTATGCCACCAGAAGAAAAGCGCCCGCCATAAAGCAGGTGCATCAACAGTTCTTCCCTGTTCTCTTTTTTATAGACGCCTTCTGTGATACCGTTCCCCAACAGGCGTTCTCCACTCGCATTGTGAATCGTTATTTTGCCTATAACGACATCCGCCCCCTCTTGCTCCGCTACATGGACATAGTTTTCATACATCTGGGGTTCCACCCAGTCGTCCCCATCCACAAAGCAAACAAACGCGCCGTCTGCCGTTTCCATACCGACTTTTCTTGCTGCCGTTGCGCCACCGTGTTCAATCCGAATATATCGCACTCGCGAATCCTTTTCTGCGTATTCCTCGCAAATCTGTCTGCTTTGGTCCGTCGAGCCATCATCTACGAGAATCACTTCTAAATTCTTATATGTAGAGGCCAATACACTGTCAATGCATGCATTCAGATAGCTTTCCTTGTTATATATGGTAATGATGACGGACAGTAGTTTATTGTTTTCTTCGTATTTCTCCATAATGACATTTCCCCATGTTTTTAACTGCGTAAACCAGTTCGCATATTCCTCTGGCCATTCCCTTGATGCCTGCTCCATCAATTTGTCCATACACAAATCGTTATAGCCTGCATCAATATTAGATCGAACCAGTCCTTTATCCTGTGATCCCTCAATCACACGATCTACACCTGATCCTTTGACATATACGACTGGTATGGATTTTTTCACTTCTTGATACTTCAACCACAAGTCATCCTGTTCAAAAGCAAACCGGCATATCATTGTCGTATCAAACCAATCCGAATTTGCACACCCCGGCGGGTATAATATCCCTCCTGCCCCAACCGCGCAAACATCATTTCGTGTCACATCACGCAATTCATCTACATTGCGTAGCCATAGATGGTAAGGCAGCAGCTTCCTTTGATCCCGTATCATCCATCTCACCTGCCGGGCGGAAACGGCGTCCGGATGTCTATGAAAAGAGGTAACCAGTGTCTCTATCATATCCGGAGCATAAATAATATCATCGTCTACGGTGATGACCACATCGTCCGTATATTCTTGCAGGGCATAATAGTATTTTTTATGGGATTTTAGATTTTTCGGACACCACTGGACACAAAAATTCTGATACCCAATCCATTTCTTTAATCTATCAGGCAATTCTTGCTCTTTTTCCGGAAATTCTTCCTTGCTGAGCCATAAAGTGATTCTGTCGGGTAGCATTGTCTGACGAAACAGACTTTCAATGACCTGATCCGTAAAGCCGATGCGTTTCGGGTAAGATGTGAGAGAGACGATAATGTTTTCTTTCACCTCACTATCAATCGCTTTCCTCATTCAAATCTTCAACCAGTCGCATTTGGCAATAAATACTAGCCAATTTGTTAATCATTACTCTGTAATCTCTATACGAGAGTCCCTTTGATCTCTTATACTTTAAATAAATAGCTATACCCAAATGACTTTGTGTTGGGAAAATTTTCATGTGAACCATTTTATTCAACAACAATAATATCTCCTTTTTTGCCTTTTCTATTTCTTGAGTATTTGTCTCCCTATTTTCTTGTTGCATTCCTATTGCATTTGATTTTTCTGTCTCTTCTGCCGCTGTTGATGAAATCTTTAAATTGCGATACCTAATATCATCATTTAATAATCTGCTTCTTAATTTCTCATATGATTCATTGTCTTTTTTTGCTTCATACTTACAAGCACAAAGCAACGGATTTAATTCATTCATTACATCAAGCTGAACGAGAATGTCATTATCTTCAAAGAACTTTCCATGCTTTGCAATAAAGGCACTTCGAGATTGAAGCGGTCCGTAATATAAGTAGGAACGCCATCCTGTTCGCAATCCATGATGCATGCGATTATAATAATACAAATAATGATACTCGAATTTTTCTAAAATATCTCTTCCCGGCAACTTCTCCATTTCTTTTTTAAATACTTCTTTTAATTCTTCGAGTGTTTCAGCAGACAATGCATCACTTTGTTTTAGTAAATATATATTATCGAAAAAGAATTCATTTCTATGCATTTCTGATACTTCTAGATAGTGCCTTGCGTAATATGGTCTAAAACACGCTTCCCCATAAAATCCAGTAACTCTCATTATATGCATATCCTGATACTGTTTTTCGATACTTTCCTCCTCATATGACCAATTTCCCTCTATTAGCATCGCACTAATGGGCTGTTTCTCCATCAATCTGCTACCATTCTTCCTCTTTTCTTCCTTTTTCGCAGATTTTGTCCATGTCTTTAAATCCTGTTTCGTTCTAAGTAAAGGATACTGATAAAATTCATTCAACCTCATTGCCACGGAATATTCGTCTTTTAACGGATTTGAATCTATAAATACCTTCATTTTTTCTGAATCCAAATTCGTTAAAGCAGAAAATACCACTCTGGAATCCAATCCGCCCGACAGTTCAAACACATATTTGTCAAACATTGTATGATCAAATGCCGCAAGTATATTTTCCTTCACTTCTGCCCCTGCTTTCTTAATCCATTCGGCATAATCTTTTTCTAAGTATTTCTTCTCTATATTTTCTATGTCATTATACAAAGATTTGTTCACAATATTTGCCTTTGCATCGCAAATGACTATTTTTTTGTCAACTGGCAGCATCTTGATTTCTTTGATTTCACAATCTCTCGAAAATCTTTCATTAAAGACCTGGTTTGACTTGCAAAGCATTGCCATAGCCAACTTCCAATCAAGATGCATCCTTATTCCACAACTTTTCCCAAGTATAATCAATAAATGATAACTGTTACTTACCAAAAACAGGTCATTATATTCTATATAAAAAATTTTGCCGACGCCAAAGTAATCTGTCCCTATTTCGCATGTTCCTTTATCCTCATGACCTTTTACATATGTTGCCCATCCAGTATACTCATCCAAATCTTCTTTTACATTTATGGCATCTCTGTTGCCCATATTCAGCTTTCCATCTATAATTAAAAAGCCATCTAAAAAGAAATCTGCACGAAAACTCGACTGTGTTAATGCTATTGTATCTCCCAGTATCTTTTTCATCTCCCAATTCTTTTTTTTTGCATACTCCTCACAAATTTTCTCAACATTTTTATGATTACCTACAACCACAGCAAAAAGCCCAAATGGAAAATATCTCTCGATCACATCTACATTTTCAAGAAACTTTTCATCTGTCATCTCTTCACAAAAATGGTTATACTCCAAAATATCTTCATAACTATAATAATCGAATAATGATGATGTACATGATACGCTTTCCTTGTCAAAGCTTATATGGGCCTTTACAAAAAAAGTACCAGATTCTTTTAGTTCAAATGAAGCTACATATTCCTCATAATAATCTCCTTCACACAGCAGTCCATTTGCTATGCTATATAAAGAAAACTTTATGCTTACGTCACCAATATCGTCACCTAATAATCTTGCCTTTACTATATTGTCCTTTATTTCAGTCTCTACTTTAAATTTCATTGTTCTCCTCCCACTATTTGTTCAAGTACATCAACTAATTTTTTTGTCAATATTTTCCGTTCAAATAAAGCAATCCCTTTATTGTATTGTGGTCGACAAACCACCTTTTCTTCCCATTTTCGGTACTGTAAAACGATATATTGCTTCACTAAATCCATTTCATCATAATCAAAGTTTTCTCCTAAGCCAATCTCCTTAAGTACTTTTTCTTGAAAACTATTATGCCCGGAAAAGCATAGGATAGGTCTTCCAATCCGGAGATACTCATAAAACTTTCCCGGATAATTCAATGCACCATTCACGCCTCCCTCCCCATAAAACACCATTAAATCTGAATCTGCTGCAATCTGCACACTCGTAAGATGATCCATCAGTCCATTTGCCTTAATGATATGGTGAGTATCTCGTTTTCGAATGATTTCCTGAAATTCTAAGGAAATTTCACCGTTAATGATCCAACAGACTTTTCCCGGATTTATCTTCCCTTCCTCTATACACTGATTCAGTATTTCCAATAATAGTTTTGGATTTCGGCAACTATGATGCATCCTGCCGTTATAGCACAAAGTAAATTTTTCATTTGGAGCAGTCCGTATGGAAATATTTTTAAAATCCGCTTCATCATAGCCATTGGTGATTTCCCAAATTCTTTCTCTTGGAGCATGTAGCTCTGAAACAAACTTATCCGCCCAAAAACCGCCAGCTAATACAATTGCATCCATGTGTTTCACAAGTACCTGTTCCAACGGTCTTTGCAGTTTCATATCATTTTCCGTATAACCGTGAAGATATAATTCACGATATGTCTCATCCGATGTCCATAAATCGCGATAATCGGCAACCCACGGAATGCCATACTTCAACTTGAAATAACATCCCAGCATCAACTGACTGTATGCCGGAGCCGTCGTATAAATTACATCAATGCCATCCATATCAACATATTCTTCTATATGCCGTATACACTCTATTTCCCAAAACACCCGATTATCCGGAAGGACATGCCTTAGATTTTTCTTCTGTTCATTGAAAAAAAGTTTCATCCACTCTTCAGAATCTGATACCGCAAAGATGTAGTCAAATACAGTCTGTCTCCAATCTAGTGTATACAAACATGCGAAACTATCAAACGGATCCTCAATCCGTACGATTTGAACGGATGATGGAATTTCCTTTTCCAAAGAATCGTCCCGCATCATTTTATCATCTTTGCCCGATGTCAGAACGACTGGTTCAAAATGAAAATCGGGAAGATATTTCACAAATTTCAGCGGTCTCTGAACTGCTGATCCCCCTTCCGGTGGAAAGCTATACGCTATCATTAATGCCTTTTTTGAGGTTTTATCTTTAGGGTTTCTATATTCTTTTTTTCTCGTATCAAAGTTCTTTTTGTTAGATAATCTTAGTTTTATAGAATAATCAAAGCTTTCATAAGGGAATAATTTATATTTCCATGAAGCATTTATCTTCATTTTAATAAATATCTTAATCTTTCTAAACCCCATCTGTGTTAATTGTCCACAAATTTCTTGAAAATAAACTGTGGCTAATACAATGATATCCGCATTTAAACTTTTAATATCTTCGGCTTTGATAATTGGCTTATTACATACATGATTTCCCAAAAGCGCAGGATTATTATCGGCAAATGCCACCACATCATAATCCTTTCTCAAAATATTGTAAGCTTCGTGCCCTATTTTTCCTGCGCCAAAAATAATAATCCTCTTCATCTTGCTCTTGTAATGCTTTGTTCATCCGTCCCTATCAGACGAATATCTCCCGTGTTTCTACACCTTTCCATCTCGCTGTTAAATTCCGCCACACTAATAACAATTTCTCAAAAGAAAGTATCTCCTCTCGGATTCCACATCTGTCAATAATCAAGAAATAATATTTTGCCATATAGATAATAAAGCCATATTTAACGATCAATTTTTTACTGTTCAATATCATATATATCCTCATTATCAACAGAAAAAACATATCATAGAATCTTCTTTGATAAAACTTTATCAAAAACAATAGACAGTTTTTTTGTCAAGTTTTTTCGTTCAAATCGTTCAATTTTCTTATTGTGATTTAATATCGGCGGTGTTTCTTTTTTCCACAATACATACTCTTGTTTCAAAAACTCCCTTACCTCCCCCTCAAACTCACCATAATCAAAATTCTTCCCTATTCCAAGTTCATTAATTATTTTTTCTTGAAAGCTATTGTGCCCTGAAAAACATAAAATTGGTCTTTCCATTCTCAAATATTCGTAAAATTTCCCAGGATAATTCAGTTCGCCATTATCCCCATTTTCACCATAAAACACCAATAAATCTGCATTCATTGCAATTTGAATACTTTTTTTATGTGGTAATACATTCGTTGTCTTTACAATATGGTACTTATCCCATTGATCTATTACGCTTTGAAACTCCTGGGAAATATCTCCATTAATAATCCAGCAAATTTCATTTGCTTCTATTTCATTTTCATAAATCATATTGTCCAAAACTTGCAATAACCATCTTGGATTTCTACATTGAGGGTACATGCTTCCATTGTAGCAAAGAGTAAATTTCTGATTCATTGTATTCTTTTTTTTAATATTTGCGAAATCTTGCTCATCATATCCATTTGTGATTTCTGTTATACAATCTTCAGATATCCCAAATTTCTTTATAAAGTTCTCTTTCCAAAATCCTCCTGCAACAACAATAGCATCCATTTTTTTTGTCAAGCTATGTTCTATTGGTTCTTGCAATTTTATATCTCTATCTGTATACCAAGTATACAACGAACTATATCTTTTATCCGTTGTCCATAAATCACGATAATCAGCAACCCAAGGAATCCCATACTTCATTTTTAAATAATATGCTAAAATATGTTGACTAAATGCTGGAACTGTAGACCAAATCAAGTCAATCTCATCCATATTTATTTTTTCTTCAATACACTTTATACAATCCACTTCCCAGAAGATGCGTTCATCCGGAAGCATTCTGCCCGCATTAATTTCTTGTGATAAAAATAATTCTTTGATTATCTCTTCGGAATCGATCACCTGGTACAAATAATCAATGACTTCCTGCATTCTATTTTTTGAATACAGGTAAGAATAATCAAATTTATCTTCTACTCGTATTATCTTCAAGCCAAAAGGTATATCTTCCTTTAAAGTATCATCTGCGATGTGTATATAATTATTCCCACCAGATGTCAAAACAACAGGCTCGTAGTTATATTCTCGAAGATATTTTATAAATTTTAGCGGTCTTTGTACACCTGCTCCCCCTTTTGGTGGAAAAGTATAGGCGATCATCAATACTTTTTTCTTCCCTGTATGAGAATGTAAATCTTTTCTTTGGGTGAAGTTTTTTTTTTGAAATATAAAATCCTCAAAAACCATTTTCTGAAATGGAAAAACAATATAATCTACTTTACTTTTGCTTCTTTCCCTTGTATCAAAAACAAATATATTATTATAACCAAGATTTTCTAATTGCACACCTATCCTATAAAAGAAAATTGTCGCAATGATAATCTCATCAATACCATAATTTTTAATATCTTCTGCACATATTATTTCTTTACCGTATAAAAGATTGCCTCTCAAAGAAGCTTTATTGTCTGCAAAAGCAATAATATCATACTCCCTATGTAAAATACTGTATGCCTCTTTTCCTCTCTTTCCTGCTCCAAATAATACTATTTTCTTCATTTTATATTGCGTAATCCTTCCCATTCAATGATTGTTTCCACAATTCGTTCCGAAGCATGTCCATCACCATAAGGATTATTAGCCTTGCTCATACTATTATATGTTTCCTCATTATCCAGCAATTCGCAGCAATTCGTAATGATGCTTTCCTCATCCGTTCCTACAAGACGCAAAGTCCCCGCTTCTATTCCCTCTGGGCGTTCTGTCGTATTTCTTAACACTAATACCGGCTTCCCCAAAGAAGGAGCTTCTTCCTGAACACCACCGCTGTCAGTCATTACGAAATAACAATTTGCCATATAGTTATAAAAAACATCCATGTCTAATGACTCAATTAGTCGAATCCTCGGATGACCTTGCAAAATATCATCTGCTATTTTTTTTACCAATGGATTTTTGTGAACAGGGTATAGGAATCGAATATTCTTATATCGGTCTGCTATTTTTCTAACTGCCTTGAAGATATGCTTCATTGGCTCTCCGATATTTTCTCGGCGATGGGATGTCAGAAGTATCCATCTGCTCTGCTCTGCCCACTTTAAATTATCATCTGTATAATCTTTGCTAATTGTCATTCTCATAGCATCAATAACGGTATTACCTGTCACATAAATTTGCTCATCAGTCACACCTTCTGAAATCAGATTTTCTTTTGCTGTCATTGTAGGTGCAAAACAGAGAGCGGATACCTTATCAACAACCTGGCGATTAAACTCCTCTGGAAATGGCTCTTTCAAATTATATGTTCGGAGTCCCGCTTCTACATGTCCAACTGGAATATTTTGATAAAAGCAAGCTAAAGCTACAGCAAATGCTGAAGTAGTGTCCCCATGTACAAGAACCATATGCGGTTTTTCAGTTTCCAAAATGCCCTTAATACCACTCAAAAGCCTTTCTGTCAATTCACAAAGTGCCTGATTTGGCTTCATAACATCCAGATTATAGTTTGCCTCTATATGAAATCGCTCCATGACGGAAAGCAACATCTCCCTATGCTGTCCTGTCAGGCATACCACACACTTCATATTTTGCTGTCGTTTCAAAGCACAAATGACAGGACACATTTTTATTGCTTCCGGGCGTGTTCCAAATGCAACTAGTATCTTCATTTCTAAATCATCCTACAAATGATACGCATCCGTATCGGACAGCACATGCCTTGTATCATACACTATCTTCCCTTTCAGTTTTTCCTGCTCCTTGACAATCTCATCGTGTCCAACCATGATCACCACCATGTCGGACAGTTTCAAAAACTCATCCAGGTCAAACATCTGTCCTTTCACAATCTGCTCTTTAACAAATGGATCATAGAAGTGCGCCCCTATTGCCATATGCTTCTTCATAAAAGAGATAAGCTGTAATGTCGGGCTTTCCCGCACATCATCTACATTCTCCTTGTAAGTCAGTCCATAGAAACCCACTCGTCCAAGACTTTCTATTTCATGCTGTTCCGCAATCTCGGATACCCGTTTCAAGACAAATTCCGGCATGGAATCGTTGATTTTCCGAGCTGCGAGAATAATATTTGCCAGTCCCGGGTAATCTCCCACCAGAAACCACGGATCGACCGATATGCAATGACCACCTACTCCCGGCCCAGGTGATAAAATATTAACACGCGGATGCTTGTTGGCAATGCGGATCATCTCGTAGACATCCAGTCCCGCCCGCCGCGCAATCTTCGTCAATTCATTGGCATAGGCAATGTTGATATCCCGATAGGTATTCTCTACCACCTTTGTCATCTCTGCTGTCTTGATATCCGTCAGGACGATCTCACCACGGCAAAACGATTGGTATACTTCCTTCAACCGATTTGCCGTATCCTTATCATCCGCTCCGATGGTCCTGGAATTATTCTGTAATTCCCAAATCATGCTGCCCGGAATGATCCGCTCCGGCACATGTGCTAGACAAACATCCGACCGCTCACGCATCAAGGGACGGACAAACCGGTCAATCGTCCCCGGCGCGACCGTCGATTCAATCGCAATAATCGCTTTTTGCGGGCATACAGTAAGAATACTTTTTACAGCATTGACTACATAAGAAGGGTCTATTTTCTTTTGTTGCTTTTCATACGGTGTAGGAACAGCAACTATGTAAATCTGAGCCTTTACATTTTCTTCTTCGAATATAATTCCACATTTTTTTGCATCAAAAAAAAGCCTTTCCATCCCTGCCTCTGAAAAAGGAATTGTTCCGGCTTCGAGTTTTTCTATCAATTCTTTGTTGCAATCCGTACCAACGACATTATTTCCTTTTGCCGCCAGCATCAATGCTGTTGGCAAACCAATGTAGCCTAGTCCTGTTACATTAATAACCTGTTTCAACTCTCACAGTCCTTTCTTTGAACCACATCACTTTTTGTGTTACTCTTTTTACAATAAAAATCATATACCGGTTTTAAAATATCTTTCCATGTATAGTTATCTTCTACATACTTTCGCATCTTTATATGAATATCTTCATCCGTTACAGTTCTTTCATACAATTGAATGACACCATTCATATCAATGGGATCTTCATTATTTTCAACATTATAGGTATATATTTCATTTCCGTTGAACGCACGATCTGTATACCCATAGATAAATGGAATGCCTCTGGCACAATACTCTAATGTTTTTATAGGGGATCCAACTGTTATATTAATCTTATAATATGCAAGAGTCCCCACGCCAATATCTGTAATAGAATATAGTTCTTCCAATTCTGTTCCCTTTTTAAATCCAACAAGAAAAACATCATCCATCAAATTATATGTCTCTATTAACCTTTTATATTTTTCGCTTTCAGCTCCTTCTCCTACAATATAAAACTTTATATCATATTCTTTATTCTCTGATCTGTAATTTTTTAATCCTTCAATAACTCTTTCATAACCGTGCCATTTATTGAGGCAAGCCATCCCAGTAAGATGAATCGTTTTCTCTTTCTTTCTGGATCTCCACTCCGGAATGTCATCAATGTGAACCCCATTAACGATTCTTATTGTTTTTATGCCAAAGATTTTTGAATACTCTGCTTGTGTAACGATAATATCTACACAGTCTGAAATATTCTTTCTAAAAATTTCATCTTCCAATACTGCTCTTGGATTGCGTATGAGTGTATCATATGGATAGTCTGGAAGTTCCAGTGCAATAACCGAAATAGTCCTTAATTGTTTTAAAAAGGACACTGTCCATAAATCAAAAAATAATTCAAACCTAATATATACATTATGAATCTTGTAATATTTAATCCAATAATATATTTCCCGAAACGCATCTTCTCTTGTTATTGCCTGTCGCTTGTCTATTTCATGATTGTTTAAAAAGCAAAATACCGTGCCAAATGTATATGAAAAATAATATACTTTGTCGAACCAAAAAGAAAATGCCTTAATCTGTGCATCTATTTTATTCTTTGGCCCAGCCAGATGCTTTTTTCCATAATTACCATATGTGATGAACGCAAGTTGATTATTCATATCTCCGATACGCAATGATCCCATTTACAGCAAAAACTCGTTAATGAAAAAAATTTTGTCTCTATCAACAAATTGTGACAATTTATCTCTTATTTCATTTCCATTTCTTAAAGTTGCAATCAGCATAATCGCATCCTTGTCAATATCATCCAATGATTCAATCTTTATCCTCTGCTTCTCTGGAATTGCTATCCTCTCCCTTTTCCCCTCATATATAACACCTCCGATCTTAATAATTTCAGACAACTTCTCATATGTAAGCTCACATAATTCATCATTACCATATAGATATAATTCTTTCCAACCTTCGTTCTCAATCTTTTCCTTTAGTACACTTTTTCTCATTAGCAGCGTTTTTATCATACTCTCGAAACGATAAAAATGATATTGTCTTGCATAAAGCGACAAGAGCCTCTCTTCCTTATCCATCCCTTTTCTCCAACAAAAGCGGTTATAACCGTTTTATCTTTTCCGCTTCATCCTATATCCTTATTCTCATATAAATAATTTGTGAACACACCTTGAACACCTTTATTTCTCAATAAAGAATATTCGTCTGGCGAATCTGTACTAAATGCATAATATGCAATATTTTTTTCCGTAAATATATGGATTTTCTTATCGGCAAGAGCTTTATTTATTGGAAATGCCACAGCTGGAATACTATATTTTCCGCATAAAACCGAGGTTTTCATGTATTCCTCAGCATACGGATTGCGATATTGTGTATAAATCATCTGATATCCTGAGTCAAATGCCATTTTTATAGTAGCTTCATCATATACTTCTACTACTATCTGTGATTTTATCATATGCGTAAAGGGCATTTCATCAAGCATCTTGTTCATATCTTGAATAAATGTCGCAAATTCCTGATGATTGCACCACTTCACATCAAATAAGCATGTTAATTGTGGTTCTTTATTTAATGCCATGAGAAATCCCGAAAGAGAAAAAATATTATATGTCTGCTCTATTGCATCATACAAATTAAAAAAACTGTGTGCTAATATCCATTCTCTATTCGCCACCATAGAAACATCACATTCAATAAGTTCAAACCCTAAGTCTATTGTTTTCGAGAACGCTTCCTTGGAATTTGAGAACATCAAAGGTCTATCTTTCACATAACCCCCACAGGCGTGTGCTATAAATCTCTTGTCTTTAAACCAATTCTGAACATTACTCTTTAGAGGCTTCATTGCAGAATATTCTTCATAGAGTTCCTGATAACTTTCTCCAATTTTTTTCATTCTATTCGGTTGGAAATAAAGTTGTAATGTATTATGCCATTCCATACTCGATATACTTCCAATATTGTATGCACACAGTCCCTCTGATAAGTATGGTTGAATCTTCTTATGCTCAATTTTACTCTCTAAAGCCTCAATAATCTCATTCATTCCGGAATATGCTGCTATCAATATGTAATCTATTTCTGAATAGTTCAGTTGATCAATCCCAATAATTGGAATTCCTTTAAAGACAAGACCGTGCTTATTCCTATCAGAATCGATAAACGCTATAATCTCTGTAACGAATGGGTTAATCGTATCTCGTACGGATGTCCATATTCCCAGACTGCCCCCCCATATTGCGATTTTTGTCCTTTTCATCATCGCCTCCTATTGTTTACTCATAATGCTCTCGTGCATACACATTTCCTGCAAATCAACTCTAATGAATCATCACCATTCATTCCCCGTAACACTGTTTTCAATACAGTACTCTCCTGTATCTCATCAAAGGTCTGATTGTAAATATTCCCAAGATTAAAATTCATTCCAAAATCATTATTGCACAGTACAACCGTTCCATCGGGGCAGACCATATGGCTGTTCAGTTTGGGACCGCATCTGGAACATAAGAACCTGCCTTTATGTGGTGTCTTGACACTCGCCAACCTCGAATCTTTTAAATAGCCCACCCGGTCGTGCAAGGAATACTTAATCTCATGCTTTCCCTTGCAAAGTTCCACCATCTCTTTCGTAGGCTCTGTCTGCGCTGATACCCCGACAACCATCGGAGTTCCATCTGGCTTACTGGCATTCAGTATTTTCTCCATTCGTCCATAATAGTTGCCATCCGTTGGAATCTTTGCGTATCCCTTGCTATCTGCACAATGCAATGTAATCGCATGTATCGGAAGTTCCAGCACCTCGTCTATCTCTTCATCAGTTGCTCCCACAAATGTAGAGAACAGTAATACCGTCCGCCCAACATCACATGCCATTTTTATCATTGCCACGCAGTCATGGTTGACAAAGGGTTCAGACAGTGCAGCAAAATTGATGATGCAGTCATCCGGCGTATTGGATAAAACGGCAACAAAATTTTCAAGTGTCATCCACCTCTGACGGTTCTTGTCCTTTTCAAAATATTTACTGATAAAAACATCCTGCGTGCAGTATTTACAGTTTACAGGGCACCCGATCACAGTATTTATCTCAAGTTCAGGATTGTCTGCGAGCAGATGCGATATCTTGTCTTCGGCAAGATATCCGCCGCCGTTCAGTATGCGCTCACTTGGAAAATGCCTGACCTTAAGATTTTTCCTGGCATCAATTGTATTGTCGATATTCATCGCAATAATGATGCCCGCATTCTTATTTATCACTGAATCAAGCGCGTAAACTTTCACCCCCCACACTTCTCTTGACTCCTTACAATCTGTTTCAAGAAACCCGTCAATGCTGACATTATTTCTTTTTAGTATGGCGAAAATTTCCCGTCCAAAGAGACCCGCTCCGTATATATATAATTCATCGACATCGTTTCTAAGCTTGTGGCTCTTCTCAATAAATATCTTAAAATCCATTTACTCCCCCGGAATAACTGCAAACAAAGAATTTACGGCAACAAAAAAGAACCTATATAACAGGCTCTTTCTTTATATTCTCGATTCCATTGGTTTAACAAACACAGAACTCTCTATTACCTGTCTATTATAATGCTCAATCCAGAACAACATATCCGCATAACTAAGATAATCAAAATCCACTTCCATAATATCGTCTAACGCCAACGCCTTAATTCTCCCAATCGTATACGGATCGTGTCCTATGGTTGTTGCCGGGTAGCTTACTATCTTCTGTTCTTTATATTTATTATAATAATCCATATTTACTTTCCTGTAATATGCCAACAGGAAAAAAGAAATCATATTCACGCTGGAATAGAACGCCGCTGCATAATTGGATACATTTATTATCCAAGGCGTTTTTTCATCTGCAATAAAAGACATAGGCGCTGCATCTATAACTGCTTTTTCAAAACAAGCACCTATCTTGTGGATATCAATTAGCTTCTCCGGATTATCTTGACCATAGAAGAAATTTTTTCTGAGAGAATTTCTATTCTGCGTATAGTTGTCTAATACTTCATCCCTTTTCTTATCAGAAAAGTCACATCTCCATTTATACTTTTCTCTTAACTGCTCTGGGAAAACATTTAACAAATCTATTCCTGCTTTCTCAAAACATTCAGTCCAAATTACATTGAATGTTTCTGTCTTCATATAGCAATCCCACTGAAATCACTTTTATCTACAGAAGATACATAAAGCTTGGTATCCGCCATATTTTCGACTATATCATCAACAGAGTCACTTTCGTTTTTCAGATATATGTCATCCATCCTCTGCTTCATCCAACTGCGGTACTCCTCTATCGTCATACCGGAAATCTTACTTCTCTTCATTCAAATTCTCCCTTCACCTTCGCTGTATGTACATTTATTGGATAGATTATAACATTAAATACTTTAGTGATACTGCCCAAATATTATATCTAAGTTTTGTGTATCCTTCCAATAGCTAGCAATTATGCCACTTCCCTTGCGCAGGAACATGACCTGCACAACAGCGGAACATCTTCATTACCGTTCAATCCGTCCCGGATTCTTTGGGATTCCTTTCCGTTTTGCACTTCCTCGTATGTGCTGGTTTTTAAATTCCCAATCAGATGCATCAGCCCATAGTCCATGCAGCACAGCACCACCGTTCCGTCCGGCAGCAATACATTCCTGTTGGTCAGCTCCCCGCACATGCTGCATTTCAGTCTTCCATGTAGGTTTTTCTTTCTGACCAGCCCTTCACCCTCCAGATTGCCTGCTCGGTCAAATAATGCTGTTCCCACTTCATACTTTCCGCTTATGATTTCTGCAATGCGTTCGTTCGGTTCTACCTGCGTATTGCAGAAATCCACCAGCGGTCTGTCCGTTCCACGCTTTTTGCAGGAAAGGAAAAATTTCACTTTCTCATAATAATCTTCATCCGCAGGGATCTTTGCATGTCCGTATTTATCAGCGCAATGGAGCCCGACATAGTTTAACGGCAGTGCGCTTATCTTTTTTACAGTTTCCATGTCCGCGCCTACGAGTGTTGTAAACAGATCGACATTCCGCTTTTCCGAACACGCCAATTCCATCATCTTCATGCATTCCGGGTTGGAAAGCGGCTCTGCGAATCCCGAAAAAACAATCCCTACATTTTTAGGAATTTTTTCAAGACATTCACGGAATGTATCCAATGTCATGACGGACGCCCGATTTTTATCGCCTTTATAGTAATTCTTTAACAGTAGATCCTGCGGACAGAACCTACAATGAATGGAACAGCCTATGCGGACGGTAATCTCCATGATGGCATCCCCGGCAAATCCAAGCCGTTCCCCGCCATTCTCCAGATAATTTCCTCCGTCAATTATATTTCCGTCCGGAAAGCCTCTCTGGCTAAGATAAACCTTTATCTCCCGCGCATTATGCTGGTTCAACCCCAAAATAATGCCTACACTATGATCCCCAACAACATCCTTTACTTCGACAATCGGTATATCAAAAGTGTCCTCCACATCTCTCTTTGAAACAATAAACGCCTTGACTTTTATATTGTTCTTCCGTAAAAACTTTAGAATATTGTTCGCAAAGATTCCTGCCCCGTATATATACAATGCGGATACTTGACTTTGCAATTTTATTATTTGCTCAAGGAATTCAGACTTTCTGATATTATTATTTTTATCCATATTGCATGCTTTTCTATTTTCAGTAAGCCCACCACAAAAAATTATCTACTATAATAATTGATTCACGATAAATTGATATACTTTCTCCCCACAATCGCCATCAACGCTCGCATTGATCCTTGCAAACTCTTCCTTTTGTATTATTGAATGATATGGTTCACCACCCATATCACCAGATATAAAGTCCTGTAATAATACCACGGGAGTTTCTTCACATATATATACTCCCGGATATTTCACATAGAATCCTTTTTTGTATGAATCTAAAATCTCTGTATCATCTATTTCCACCGGTATTTCCTCACAAGTATCATGCTCAAAGTCTATGTTGTATGCTTTTCGTTCCGGATAATTAAAATATCCTGTCGGATGTCTATCCAAACCAACGATAAAATATCCCCCACCCTGATATGTCATATACTGGTTTGTATCCTCTAAAATAACTCTAAACGGCGGATTCCATTCCTTTACCTCTCCTGAATTTTTGTCTAAATACAAAAATTGATTCCCAAATTGTGGTCCGATTAAAACTTCATTCTCCCAAAATACGCATGACCGAAAATATGTCTTTGTCACTCCGGTTTTTTGGGCATATTCTGTTAGCTGTAATTTATTGTTATCCAAATCATAATGGTATATTTTGTTCATATCCATATCCCAGGATATTAAATCCGTCCCCTCATGTGGCAAAAACCATATATATCGTCCTTCCAGATTTTCATCCATCGCCAATGCCAGTAATGCTTTGCCGTCAAATGGGATAATCTCTGCTTTAAATGTGTCTGCATCAACTAAAAGAATCTGATTCCCGCTCTTATGCGAAAACAACAGCTTTCGGCGATTGGGTATTAAACACGCTGCCGTGTACTTCCGATTCCCATTAGAATCCTCTCCCACATTGAAAGCGATATCTAAATAAAAATACTTTATTTTCAATGTCGCAAATTCAAAACGAATTGCTTTCTGTGCTTCGCCCGGTATTAAAAAAGCGTATTGATTATTTAAAATCCAAAGTCTCTGATATCCAGTATCACTATATGACAATGGGCTCAACGGAAGCTTATACACATTTTTATCTTCTGAAATAATCAATATATCATTTGCATGAAAAGGAAAAACAAAGATTTTATCTTTATACTCATATGCCCTCAAATATTCCCATCTATTTGAGTTTACCGAAAGATCACAAAAATACTCATAATGATAGTCACCATCAGGCGACCAAAACAGCTTATTATTAGGCATTACAATATATTTATCCAATGCAGGATTTCCAGTCGGGCAATAAAAAAAACTCCCTTTCCACCAATCCTTGGGAGGAATTTCTGTTATTTTATTATCGAGGATGTAAATTTCTTTTCCTGCTGCTTCAAACAAAGATACAACGGATGTTCCTATATCTCCAATATATGCATCACAAAACGAAATTGTCTTTTCGATATCCGGGGTTGCGTCGAAAATCCCGATATTCTCCTTTATGAACCATTCTTTGATTCTCTGAAATTCTGCCAGGTATTCCGGTCTCATTGACTTGAATGTGGATTCCAGCAACGGATGCGGACGCCATACGATACATGCATTTTCTGATTTTTGGAATGTAGAAAATACATATTTCACTTTTTTCAAAAACCGCTCCGTATCTTCCAACATTCCCGCAATACTTGTATTATAGAAATATACTCGCTTCCCTTCGGCTTTTTCACTCCATTCATTTGGTGGTAAGGGCGGATTTTGGCACATCCGTATCACCCGGTCAAATTTAGGTGATCCCAACGGCAATATTTTTTCTTGTGGGACAGACTCATGAAAAGTTTTCTTCTGTTCTTCACTCTGCGCAATGATGTAATCCACATTCTGATAACACGGTTGATATGCGTGCATGCCTATATCCAATCCCATAGCTGCAAAATACGGTACATAAACGAGACAATCCGTATACTGTCTTAACTTTCCCGAATAGAAATCCGGATGGACACTTGTCACCGTATTCCAATCATCATATGGGTTGTGGATAAATATTACATCCGGATGATGTTTTCCCATATCATACTGGGCATAATTTGTAATAGGAACTTCTTCCGGATACAACGCCCCTTCATAATGAATGTCTTTAAATGATCCGTCTGTATTCCTGTCATAATATGGTATCGGTATCACATAGGCGTCACAGTTTTCATCTTCATCCGCTGCCATCCAAATTGACTCAAGTGAGTCCCACATGGATGCTTTATAAGGTAAAAACACTACCTCATATTTTGTTGGTAATGCATTGATATTGTTCTGCGCCGACCGTATTAACTTTTTCAGTTTTTTCTCTGTCTGTACAGGATTAACTTTCGCACCTGACATAAGGTCTTGATGTATGTTATAGGTTAATTCACAGTAAGCCTCCAATCGATTAACTGCATCCGTATTTTCACCCTCTGCAGATTCTACGATCTCGCCTATTGCAACAGCCGCCTGCTGGCATTGCTCTAAAAGAGCTGATGCAGTATCAATTTCGTTTTTTGATATGAATTTTACTATTTCTCCGTGTGCTTCTTCTAATGTCCGTATTAGTTCTTTACACTGGTTTTTATAATATTTTCTCATCTGATAACTTGTCCTCGATAGCTGTCTTTCTTCATATTCAAGCTATCTGCTCCGCAGTCTTCACGTAATCCGTGTTGTCCTTCCCGCATCCGCCGCAGATTTTACAGAAGCTGCTTGTCCCGCGGCTTAATCTCACGATTTCTCTGCATGCTTCCCTATCCGCGGGATCCACTTCCCCCAGATCGATATAATCCTGCGGCTGAAGCTTATATCTGCCGCTCTGCTGCGCGCACCATGACACGTTGCAGTAATAGAACCTTCCACCGTGAAGCGCGTTCCAGTTCGGTCTGCAGCTCGCAAGATGATATTCCAGTTCCTCCGGCGTCCTCTCATATGGACGCTCCGGAAAGCCAAAATCCGTCCATACGATATGGTCGTTTCTGGCATAATCTATATCATACTCTTTGACCATATCTATAAGAAAATCCATTTTATCTTTATACGGCACAACGTCTGTATAATCACTTATACTCAGGTACATATCGTATTTTTTTATGGCTTTCAAAAGTGTTTCTGAAGGTCTTACCGTTCCATTTGTCACTACGGTAATGCGCCCGATTTTATCCCCGTAATTCTCTCCCAGATATGTGATGTATTTCCCAAGTTCGGGATGGAGGAACGTCTCGCCGCCGATCAGCCCGAAATACGCCACAAAGTCAATCCGGTCAAAAAACAGGTCAATGCTTTCCTTCAAATCATCAAAAGCAAAATCCGCATTTTCTTTATGGTACGGAATAAACAAATTGCAGTGCCTGCATCTTAACGTACACCTCGTAGTAATCGTCATGTCCACATGGAACACGCAGTTCATCCGCTTTGCATCCCAGAACCACTCCGACATAAACTGTCCTACATTACAATAATCTTTAAATTCGACAAGTCCCTGTCCGTCCAGAAATGAAGATATCTTTCCGTACGCATCGTGCCCCGCCATCACGACGATCTTCCGCCCGCCGATCTGCGCCTTCGCCTGCTCGAACGGGATGACCGGCGCGCCCATCCATGCAGTGCCGTGCTTGTTTTCATCCCGGTCGATGACAAACGGTATCTCCAGATCTGCTTTTTTGAATAATGCCCGGCAGATCCGGCCCACGATGCCCGCGCCGTGGGGGACAATGCTTTCAATCCCCTTCCAGTCTTCCGTCAGCTTTCCTAAATCTGTTCCCGTCATTTCTCCCGTCATTTCCGAATCAGCCGGCCGGACCCGCTCCCATGCCCGTCCAGACATCTCAATAAGACATCCTCTGCCCCGTCCGGCTCAAAACAGCTTAATAAAACAGCTGCGACTCTATCCTGTTCATCATCGCGTTGTCGTTGTAAAAGCTTCTTTTCACTTCGTCAGAATAATCCACCGAGCCGTCGAAGCATTTTCCGTAATACGCATCAGCAAACTCCTTATCCGGCGTCAGGTTGTATGGTCCGAACAGAACGCAATAGTCCTTTATGAATTCTCTGACGCCCTCATTGATCTCTTCCTTGTCTTTAAAAAACTTCTGGTTGCCGCCGTCCGGCGCGCATCCGAATTCCCCGTCTGCGGACACTTCACGCACCATCCCGTA
>JAFUYB010000092.1 GCA_017470735.1 Lachnospiraceae bacterium
GGACAGGCAGATTCTACGAAGTATGCTTGCATTACTTCCAATAGCATCAAGATCGGCGGCAGGCAGACGATCAAGTGCGTGGGTAAGAATCCGAAGCTGTCACAGGCGAAGAGCAAGAATGATAAGAATATCTCCGGGCTGCTGGCTCAGATCGAGGCAGGAAAGATCGGGATCCATACCTTCACCAATGCTTCTGCATTTACGGTCAGGGATGTTGATACGAAGATCATTTCCATAGAGTTTGCCACGACGGAAGCGAACCATGCTCAGTTCTTTGGGCAGGTGATCGTGGATGTAACGGCTCAGCCGGTGACAAGATCTGTTACGGCATCCGGGGATGTGGTAATCCCGTCTGTCCCGGTTGATGATCTGCCGGTAGATCCGGATGATCCTGAAGAAGAACCGGTGGTGATCGGCAATACGGAAGAGCAGACCATAACGGTGTCGCTTCCTATGAGCTGGCAGGAGGACGGTCATGCGGATGTAATCTTTTCCTTTGAGTTCAATAACCAGATGATTCCGGTACATTATCCGCAGGAAAACTGGCACTCAGGAAGGCATACGATCCTTCTGTACTATCCGATCGAGAACGTGGTGCCGAACTACACGAATATCTTCAACGTCTATATGCGCTGCGTTGGCGGCACGGCTGCGGTAGATACCGGAATGTGTATTGCTTCCATTTCCGGTCAGAGCATGGGCGCTTCTGCGGCATGGGATGGAAGGATTGATATTGAAGAGTATGTGGATTTGTTTAGGATCGGCAATGGTTCTCAGACTGACAAGCTGCAGGTGAAGACATTTACCGAGAGTGATGTCTGGGAAATCAAGGAGACTGTGAAGCGATTCTATTCGGATGTGAAGTCAGGAAGAACAAGCGTGGGCGGATTCGCTATGCCGGTGGATGTGCCGGGAAGCAATAGTTAGGAGGCTTTTATGAAGAGATATACAGGAAATCTGGTATTGGAACTGGAAGATGTGAATACGGGTGTTGTGGAGACGGTATCGGAGACCAACATGGTCACCAATGCTGTCAATGATATTCTGGGCGTGAATCCGATGGGTGTCATGTATAAGGCCGGCGGTCAGTACGATGATTCCCTGACCTGGAATAATGAGCTGCTTCCAATTTGCCCGAACATGATCGGCGGCATCCTGCTTTTTCCGAGTTCCATTACGGAGCAGGCGGATAATCTTTATCTGCCGTCAACGAATCTGCCGGTGGCTTATGCCAGTAATGATGTCAATGCTACGGCGAACACAAAGCGCGGGAGCATGAATCTGACAGAGAGCATGAAGCTGTCGGATGGGTTTAAGTTTGTCTGGGAGTTTACACCTTCGCAGGGTAACGGTACGATCGCAGCTGTCGGGCTGACATCAAAACATGGTGGGGCGAATGCTTATGGATCTGAGGTGGCGGTGGATTCTACACTGCTTCAGATTAAGAAAGTCAGTTTGGATGATGGGGACGGCTTTATCAATGACCTGTATCGTTGGTTAGTGTAAAATTATCGTTGCCTGAAAGAAGAAGCACAGAACATATATTCTGACAGATATAAAAGGAAGAGAAGGATTGGATCCCACTCTTCCCTATCGGAAAGTTTTCCCTTATTATGTTGGTTTGAGTTAATTAAC
>JAFUYB010000029.1 GCA_017470735.1 Lachnospiraceae bacterium
CGTATATTCTGACGCTGTCACGGATTATATCAGCGTCATCATAGATCTGTTTTGTCTTGTATCATTGTTAGCCGCGACGCTTTTTTCAAAACTGAGCAGCACACGAAAGCTTTCATTCATATGCTGTATTTTTTCTCCGCTCCTGTTTACCGTATTATCAATAAACATGGATGTTTTGAGCAAGTATTCGTCAGTGTGGGGACTGCTGACGCTTGTATTTATGATGCCGATCTGTTTGATGTTTTTCAACGCAAATGATGAACTGGAGAAGGACAATTTAAGGTATGAAAAGGAGCAGGTACAGCTTCAGGTTTCTGCCATGATTTCTCAAATGCAGCCTCATTTTCTGTACAATTCTTTATCTGTCATTGCGGCACTGTGCGAAGAAGATCCGCGCCTTGCAGCAGAAGCAGCCAATGCATTTTCGGATTATCTTCGTGAAAATATAAATTTCGCTGACAAAAGCAATCCCATTTCTTTCCTGGAAGAACTAGAGCATATAAAAACCTATGTATGGCTTGAAAAACTTCGCTTTCCCAATAAGCTGGCAGTAGAATATGACATAAACTGTTCTTCTTTTCCGGTTCCGGCGCTCTCGGTACAGCCAATTGTTGAAAATGCCATAAAGCATGGAATCTGTAAGACACAAAGAGGCGGAACGGTTAAGATCCGTTCATTTGAAACGGCTGAGTATTACCGGATCGTCGTTTCTGATGATGGGATTGGGTTTGATGCATCACTGCATTTGGATGACGGCAAGAGACATGTAGGAATTAGAAACAGCCGGTACCGGATCCGGGAAATGGTTGGAGGCAGTCTTGCTATTGCAAGCACACCGGGCAACGGAACGACAGTCACCATAACGATCCCTAAAAAGTAAGGAACTGTTCAGAAACAAGTTAGAATTCCTAAGTTATTTCTTAACAGTGACTAACTATTACGAAAGGCATAGAACATGAGAATACTTGCTGTAGAAGATGAACCGATTCTGCTGAGGCAGCTGACCCTGCGTATTCGCGAGGCTCTGCCGGAATCAGAGATCGTGGCTTTTGACAATGCCGATGATGCGATTGCTGCTTTGCCTTCCGGTGTGATCCATATCGCTTTTTTGGATATCGCGATCGGGAACAGGACAGGCGTTGACCTGGCAAGATACATCAAGGCCGCATATCCGCAGTGTGACATTGTATTTACAACCGGATACAGCGAATATGCTCCAAAAGCGTTCGAGCTGGGAGCCAGTGACTATCTGATGAAGCCCGTCACTGCAAAAAAATAGAACACGCCCTGGCACAGCTCCGCTATACCAAACGAAAGGAGAATATGACAGGTGGCTTATATATTCAATGCTTTGGTGATTTTGAGGTATTTTATGATGGCAAGCCGGTTGCATCATTTACAAAGCGTTCCAAAGAGCTTTTGGCATATTTAGTAAACAAAGCGGGGATTCTTTGCCCCGTACCAGAAATCCGTAATACCATATTCAAATACAGCTCTGATTCGTATATTCGTGTCGCGAAGAAGGACCTCGTGAAGGTTTTTTCCGATATTGGACAAGAGGATGTTCTCATCAAAGGCTGGGGCGTGTTGGGGATAGACAGAAAAAAGGTACCGTGTGACTATTTTGATTTTCTCGATGGAAAACCGAGTGCTGTCAATCAATATAAAGGCGTCTATATGGCGCAATATGACTGGGCGCAAAGAAACAACTTATTGAAAACCGGAAAAAAGGGGTAACGCCCTTTTTAATTTGGGGTTTTAACGGACTTTTAACATATTTTTTAGTAGAATGGATTAAATTGTGCATATAGTGAAAGGAGAAATTATGAAGGCAGACAGGATCATTAAGAACGCTAAAATCTTCACATCTGACAAAGACAATCCTTTAGCGACTGCCCTTGTTGTAAAGGATGGCAAATTTGTCTATGTAGGAGATGAGGCAGGGCTTTCGGATTATGAGGGCGAGACTACGGATCTGACTGGAAAATTCATCATGCCGGGCATCATCGACAGTCATGTCCATGTCACCATGCCGGTTGGATTTGAGTACAAGGACATGGGCGAATACATTTTTTGTGACAGCAAAAAAGGGGCACTGGACTTTATTGCGGACCACATTCAGAATGATCCGGGAAAGAAAAGCTACCATTTCCTTCTGGAGCGTGTTTTTCTGCATGGCGAAGAGATCACAAAGGAAGATCTGGATGCTATCTGCCCGGACAGTGAGATCATGATCCTGGAGGGCGAGGCACATAGCATTTGGGCAAACTCCAAGCTCCTGGCGCGTCATGGCATTACGGATGATATCGTGGATCCGGTACCCGGACTCAGCTACTATGTGCGAAAGGACGGGCATGTGACAGGAAATATATTTGAAGCGGCTGCGGAAACCCGGTTCCTGATCGATGGAGCGGATGATCTGTCCGATGAACAGATTGACGCGGCTTTAAAGCGTTGGATTGAATTTTCTGTAAATACAGGCGTGATTGGAGTCTTTGATGCCGGAATCCCTGAGTGCAATGATTTCCATGAGCGGGTTTACAGACGATTGAAAAAGATGGACGAGCAGGGCAAGCTGCCTGTTTATATTGACGGCTGCTATGTGATCACGCAGCCGCGTCAGGTGCCGGAGGCTGTGGAGAACCTGAAACGCTTGAATCATGAATTTAATACGGAGCACCTGAAGGTGCATACCTTAAAGATTTTCAATGACGGTACCCTAAAGATTGAAACAGCCGCGCTGGTCACGCCTTATGAAGACACCGGGGATACGGGAACGGCAGCCTTCAACAAAGATGAGATTGCTGACCTTCTGGAGCGGCTCAATGAGGCAGGACTGGATCTGCATCTGCATACGGTCGGAGAGTGTGCATCCCGCAATGTGCTTGATGGCGTGGAGCTTGCAAAGCAAAGCCTTGGAGATCAGTACCATGTGAAGGTGACCTGCGCACATCTGGAGATTCAGGACGACGCGGATATTGACCGCTTCGCGAAATTAGGCGTGAACGCCAATTACACGCCCTGGTGGCATGCAGGAAACATGGGCGGAGACCCTTACGAGACTTGGTGCAAGCTGCTGGGCGAGAGCCGTGCCAATAAGATGTACCGCTGCAAGTCCGTCTGGAAGAGCGGCGCAAATGTGACCTGGTCCAGCGATGATATCCATTATGGCGATTTCAACAACTGGAGCCCGTATCTTGGCATGGAAGTAGGGATGACAAGATGGATCAATGAGAAGACCAGGGCCGCTGAAACGGACCGGACTGTCAGGGCAAATCCTTCCGCGGACGAGCAGATGACGATCGAAGAAATGATCCTTGGCTATACGATAAACGGAGCAAAGCAGCTTGGCATTGAAGACCGTAAAGGCTCGATAGCGGCAGGGAAGGATGCGGATTTCCTCGTGTTTGACAATGACCTTCTGACTGCCGAGCATGAGGGTTTCAGCTATAACAAACCGACAGATGTCTATTTTTGCGGGACGAAAATGAACTGAAGTAAACGGCAAAAAGGAGTCGAATATGAAGGCAGATAAGATTATTAAAAACGCAACAATTTTTACATCCAATCAAGCTATGCCGCAGGCAACTGCTCTTGCAGTGAAGGACGGAAAATTTGTCTATGTGGGCGAGGAAGCAGGCCTTGCTGATTATGAGGGAGAGGTCACAGACTTAGGCGGAAAGTTTATCATGCCGGGTATCATTGACAGCCATGTCCATGTAAGTCTTGGCGTTGGATTTGAGTATACGGATTTTGGCGTATATGTTGAATGTTCCAACAAGAAAGAAGCCATGGACTTTATGGCAGAGTATGTGAAAGATCATCCCGGCATGGATCGTTACCGGTTTGAGTTGGAGCGGGATCTGTTAAACGGTGAAACGATTGTGAAGGAAGAACTGGACGCGATATGCCCTGACAATGAGCTTTTGATATTGGAATCGGAAGCGCACAGCGTGTGGGTGAATTCCGTGATCTTAAAAAAGCATGGAATCACGGATGATACGCCGGATATCGTTCCGGGGCTCAGCTATTATGTGCGAAAAGATGGCCATGTAACCGGAAATGTATATGAATCAGCGGCTTGGAGATTCCTCTTCGACCACCTAAAAAATCTGTCAGACGAACAGATCGAAGCAGCTGTTACGCGCTGGATCGACGACTCCGTCAAATTTGGCGTGAGCTGTGTCTTTGACGCAGGCTTTCCTGAGCATGATGAGATCCATGAGCGGGTTTACCGGTACCTGCGGGATCTGGACAGGCAGGGCAAGCTGCCGGTTTATGTGGACGGATGCTATACGCTCACAAGACCGGAGAAGATGAAAGAAGCGGTGGAAGAGCTGAAGCGTTATCAGCGGGAGTTTAACACGGAACACTTAAAGGTGCATACGCTGAAGATCTTTATGGACGGCACCTTAAAGATCCAGACGGCGGCGCTCATTACCCCTTATGAAGACACGGGTGCGACAGGGGCTACGACCTTTGAAAAAGAAGGGATCGCAGAACTTTTGAAGCTTCTTAACGAAGTGGGGTTGGATCTTCACTTGCATACCGTCGGCGAACGGGCATCCCACATCATTTTGGATGGCGTGGAGATGGCAAAAAAGGAGCTGGGCGATGACTTCCGCGTGAAGGTGACCTGCGCCCATCTGGAAATACAGGATGATGCAGACATCAAGCGCTTCGCGGAGCTTGGCGTCTTTGCTGACTATACGCCCTGGTGGCATGCCGGAAATATGGGCGGTGAACCAATTAAGGCATGGCGCGAGCTTCTTGGGGAGAAACGAGCGCTTTCCATGTACCGGTGCAAGTCGCTCATGGATAGCGGCGCTGTTGTAACATTTTCCAGTGATGAGGTATTCTTTGGAGACAACTGGAGCCCGTATCTTGGTATGGAAGTAGGAATGACGCGCCATATCACGGACAAGACAAAAGCTTTGGAACACAGCAGGACGAACGAGGCGTATCCTCCTGAGAGTGAGCAGATGAGCATTGAAGAGATGCTGCTCGGATATACGATAAATGGAGCAAAGCAGCTTGGTATCGAAGCAGCCAAGGGTTCTATTGAGACAGGGAAGGATGCTGATTTTCTTGTGTTTGATACCGACCTGCGTACAGCCGAGCACGATGGATTTTCCAATTTAGGTCCGAGTGAGATCTATTTCACCGGTAAGAAGATGAACTGAGTTTACAGCCGAAGAAAAAGGGTTTGACATTCTGGAACACCCCCTTGCATATCAAAGAAAAATCGGCAAAAATTTTATGTGTGCGCCGGAAAGCGGTGCATTCTTCTTATATTATGTCAAAGCGAAAGGAGAACAAAAGACATGAAGAGAGAATTCAAGGATCTGATCAGGCTCGAACAGTACGAGTACCTGAACAGCGAGATCACGGGAGACTATGACGAGGCTCATGCCGTGAAGTGCTTAAATGGCACCTTCGTCGGAACCGAGGAGAACGGTGTCGCGTCGTGGCTGGGCATCCCCTATGCGAAGCCACCCGTGGGCGAGCGCCGCTTCAAGGCACCGGAGTATGTGGACGCGGACGACCGGGTCTTCGAGGCAAAGTACTACGGAAAATGCGCCATTGAATCAGATGGCTATCCGGATAATGTACAGAAGCTGCACTCCGAGGACTGTCTCTACTTAAACATCTGGGTCAACGAGGACGACAAGACCGCAAAGAAGCCGGTGATGGTCTGGATTCACGGCGGCGCGTATGTTGTCGGCTCAGGATCGCAGGCATCTTACAGCGGAGCCAACCTTGTCCAGAAGCAAAGTGACATCATCATGTTGACCATCAACTATCGACTGAACATGTATGGTTTTATGGACTTCTCGTCGGTGCCCGGCGGCGAAAACTTTGGGACGGCGCCTTGTAACGGACTGCTCGACCAGGCGATGGCGCTCAGGTGGGTGCACGAGAACATCGCCGCTTTCGGAGGCGATCCCGACAATGTGACCATCTTCGGGCAAAGCGCCGGCGGCGGCTCAGTCTCCATTCTGCCGGTCATGAAAGAGGCGAATCAGTATTTCCAGAAGGTCATCGCTCAGAGCGGCTCGACTACGCTGGCATTTCCGGTTGACTGTGCATCCGCGCAGGGCAAGACCAAGGCTCTGCTTGAATACACCGGATGTAAGTCTATGGACGACATCATGGCGTTATCCGAAGAGGAGCTTCAGAAGGCGTATGTCGAAGCGGTCAGTAAATTTACATCCTGTCCCTACTACGGAACTGAGGTGCTTCCCGAGGCGCCCATCGAGATGTATAAGAAAGGCTTAGCAAAGCACATAACCATCATGGCAGGCAGCACTGCCGACGAGGCAAGGCTGTTCATGGGCGAGGGTCCGAGTCTGACCCTCGAAGAGCAAAAGATATTCGCCCAGCGCGCCGTAGGCGACGCAGCCCAATGCCTGAAGAAAGAGGACAAGAAGTATTACGAGGAATTCTGGAGGGTCTGCAGGACCCAGGAACCGGGACTGATCGAGACGGAGTTCATCAATGAGCTTATGTTCCGAGTTCCCATGCTCCAACAGCTCGATGCGCAGAGCGCGTTCAACAAAACCTTCTGCTACTATTGGTCGTACCCGGGCAGCAATGCGGATGTGGGAGCAGCACACTCCGTGGAGCTCCTGTTCGAGTTTGATCTTCGCTGCGTCGGAACAACCAGCGCCTTCAACGGCACAAACATCCCCGATGAGATCTTCGAGGCAGTTCAGCAGATGTGGACCAATTTCGCGCGCTGCGGCAACCCGTCAACAGATAAGGTTGAATGGAAGGCATACTCGGCAGACGACCAGAATGTCCTGGATATCGCCGGACCTGGTGATATGCGTATCAAACAGGGGCTGCTGGCCGACCAGTACAAGGCTGTGTTACCCTTGGTCAATTACTATCAGTTCATGGACAACTACTTTACTCCTCACTACCTTTTGGATGTCGTCGCCGCGCGTGGGCAGAATGCCTAGGTAGAGAAGGATATCTCTGCGGAAAGAAAGTGAATGAACAAAGCTTGTGGTACGGGCAGTCCGGCTTCCGGTCGGGCTGCCCGATTGTATTTTCTTTCAATTGATCCTGTCCGGGATCACCACTGTTACCACGGTTCCGCCGCCCTCATTCCGTTCGATGGTCAGACTCCCTCCGCACATCATTTCAAGCCTCTGCCGGATGTTTTCAAGCGCAATACCCGGGATCGCTGTTTCATCGGGATCAAAACCTTTACCGTTGTCCATAACGATGATCTTGCTGCCGGAATCTGTTTCCCGCGTTTGGATCAATATGTGAAGTGGCTCGGCATTGGGATCCCTGCCGTGCTTGACGGAGTTTTCCACGATGGGCTGCAGGGTCAGCGCCGGGACACGGAATAAGGTGTGCGGCGTGTCGTATTCAACAGTAAGGGAGTCCTCATACTGAACCTGCTCCACAGCGAGGTATGCGCGTGTATGTTCCAATTCAGAGGAAAATGGGATCGGGTCGGTACTTGCTATTGAGGTAAAGTTCTTTCGCAGATAGACGGTGAAATCCAAGAGGACATTCTGGGCTTTTTTCGGATCCTGGTCGCAGAGGCAATAGATGCTTGACAGAGTGTTGTAAATGAAGTGCGGCCGCATTTGCAGCACCATGACATTGGCGCGTTCATTGGCAATCTGGCGCTGTTTCCTGGCAATTTCCTGTTCATGCAGGAAGAGTTCTTTTTGCTGGCGCCTATCCCGGTCAATCTGGTCTGACAGAATGAAGCCGTATGTAGCCAGGGCAAAGAGAGCGGTACAGATTCCAATGAGCAGAAATACATCAACGAATAGCTGCACGAGTACCGTGAGAGCAATCGGCAGCAGGGCAATGAGGAAACTCAGGCAGACCTTGCGGGACAATAACTTCCGTCTCTTGAATAAAGCTGTAAGATTGAGCAGCACGATAGCATTCAATGGCAGCAGCATTAGCGGATACCAAGGCCCGCGAAGAACCTGTATGGCCGGTGTGATAGTGTAAAACGAATCGGTGAACAGGCCGCTTACGACCAGGACAAAATAGACCGACCACAGGCCAAGGACGGTACGGAGCAGTCTGCTTTGGCATATGTTTTCTTTGCAGTAGAAGAGCAGAAAAAATGTCTGCATGGACAGAGGCAGCGAAAGCAGCAGGCATATCGGAACCTGCATGAAGCGGATCACTGCGGCAGGTACGGGATAGAAAAAAAGGATATTCTCCAAAAGAACCGAGAAGACGCCCAGCGTAAGGACAATAAAATAGGTTCGAAAGAATCGCCCGATCCGACTGTGGGTATCAGGCAATATGATGGTGAGGCAAAATCCCAGAACATCCAACAACAGTGTCGCGCCGATAATGAAGAAGTAGAAGAAATCGTTCCAGCCGTTCACCTTGCCGCACCCCCTGTCGAGAACGGATACCGCAGCTTTCTTAACTGCGCTTTCACGCCTTCCGTGGTCAGGGGCTTGAGCAAGAAACCGATGGCGTCGGTTTTCCATGCGTCGAGACCGTAGTCTGCGTAGGCGGTCAGAAACACGATGTTTGTGCATGGATTGATCTCAAGCAGCGTACGGCAGAGATCAAATCCGCTTGACTTGCCCAGCTCGATATCCAAAACCGCCAGCGCAATCCGGTTTATTTTTGCGTATGCAACTGCTTCCACGGGTCTGGTAAAACCCATGATCGAAGCGTTTGTTATGACTTCCTCCAACAAATTCAGACCGTGGGAAAGGGTGATCTTATTGTCATCCACCATAATGATGTTGGGGTTTTCATCGCTGCTTGCCGTAAGACGAAACAGCGTGTTGGAATCAACGCCGAGACATCCGGCAAGCCGCAGAACCATCATTGCGTCCGGCAGACGCTCGCCGCTTTCCCAGCGGGCAATGGTGGAATTGTCGATAAACAGCAGATCACCGAGCTGCTTTTGTGAAAGCCCTTTTTCCAATCTCAGTTTTCGTAAGGTTTCCCCAAACGAATCCGTCATACAGCGTACCTCTCAAGCGAAATTTTCCTTATGGTAATCTATCAAGGCGGTAAAAGCAAGAAGGTCAGGTGTTTCTGATTTGCCAATCTGTCAAACTCTCTTGTATTCTTCTGATGCAAAATGATAATATTTTTGCTGAGAAGCCTGCATTTTACCAGGCTTCTTCGCATTCAAAGCATGAAACCAAACAATGGAAAGGAGAAAAAATTGAAAGCAGACAAGATTATCAAAAACGCGAAAATCTTCACCTCTGACAAGGACAGACCGATGGCAAGCGCCCTGGTGGTGAAGGACGGCAAATTCGTCTATGTGGGCGATGAGGCCGGACTTTCGGAGTATGAGGGCGAGGTCACTGATCTCGGCGGCAGATTCATCATGCCCGGCATCATAGACAGCCATGTCCATGTGACTATGCCCGTCGGATTTGAATACGCGGATCTCGGCAAACAGATTCAGTGCGAGGGCAAGCAGGAGCTTATGAAAGCCATGTCGGAGTACATTGCGGAGCACCCCGGCGAAAAACGCTACAAATTCCTTTTTGACAGAAGGTTC
>JAFUYB010000093.1 GCA_017470735.1 Lachnospiraceae bacterium
AGTTGTAATATGCTTCTCGAACGAAGGGTACCTCACATGTTACTTGTTTAGAGTCGAAAGGAGGATTTAGAAACAATGAAAAAGACAATTGCAAAGATTATGGCAGCAGCTATGGTTCTGTCCGCAGTACCGGCTGTTGCAATGCCGAGTTTGACGGCTGAGGCAGCTTCTGTAGAAAAAATCGAGGTCGATGGAATTAGCAGCAAGACGGTCGATTTGGCAGCGGACGGGTCAACAGGTATTACAGTTACTGTGGTTACTCCGAGTACGGGTGCGAGCGCATCGGATGCGTTCAAATCAGGGACATACGTAACGAACACTACCACAGGATATAGCAATGAGGGCTTCGAGATTGTGTTTGGCAGCAGTGTGACAAACGATCAGAAGGCTGCATTGAATGGAAAACTGACTGCTTCAATTGACAGCAAGGGAAAGCTGAAGGTGGTTGCAAGCGAGGGCGCATCAGAAACGATCAGAACACTTGTTGCAAACTCAACAAACACATTTGAGCTGTATGGCTATACAGATGGAGTGAAAGCTGCTGTAGACGATGAGGGTACGAGTGTGCTCGATAGTGGTGAGATCGACTTTGGTAACTTCCGTATCGGTGGAACAAAAGATATCACATCCACAGTAGTCTATACGGCAACAGATGTAGCTGGAACAATTGTAGCTGGCGAAATCGGCGTAAAGGTTGACACGAGCGGTAATGCTGAGATCCTGAAGGGTACAAGTAATATCGCTGACAATGATGCGCTTCGTGGACAGACGCTTGAACTCAACGAAGTCTTGGTAAGTGGTGCGACATATCCGGTTACCAAAGTTGGCGCTCAGGCTCTGAAAGAAGCTCATATGAAGAAGCTTGATATTGAGAACACGAAGACTATCGGCAAGGGTGCTCTGCGCAAGTGCAAGCAGGTTACCAAGATTGACGCTTCCGACTCAAACAAGGTTCGCAAGATCCACAGCAAGGCATTCTATGGTGACAAGAACCTGAAGAACATCATTATTGATGGCCGCAAGCTCAACACCGTAGGAAGTAATGCATTCAGTGGCGTAAAGAAGAACTGTGTAGTTAAGATCAAGGCTAAGAAGTCCAAGTACAACTCGGATGTCAAGTTGATCAAGAAGAACGGCGGCAACAAGAACCTGAAGTTCAAGAGGGTTGCACCGTAAGACAAATTCGACGAATAAACACAAACGATTAGAGGATTATGTCTTCGTTCAAATGCGTAAACCTTTTTTCGAAAAGAGGGCGGTTCACCGCCCTCTTAACTTAGAAAACAGCATCGGAAGCGGGAAATCCCTTTGTATGATGATCCGCAGGAGAGCTGCAAGGGATGGGACGCCCGCATCCGGTTTCCGATAATTTCATACAGTCGACTAGAGGGAGTATGTCTTTCGCTCAAATTACAAAAACCTCTTTTCGAAATAAAAGAGCCCGGTTCGTGCCGGGTTCTTTGCTGTTACGGTGCGGAAATTGCCCGGTTGTATTTTGAAAACGCGGGATGTATAATCAGTATAAACAGTATTGGCGGAAAGGACGGTGTGCGTTTATGGGAGCGGCAGCAGTAAAGCATACAGTAGAGGACATCTGGGCGTTGCCTGAGGGAGAGCGGGCGGAACTGATCGACGGGATGTGGTATGATATGGCGTCGCCGTCGGGAAGGCATCAGTGGATTGTAATGGAGGTAGCGGCGGAATTTCGGGATTATATCCGCAAGAAAGGCGGGAAATGCAAGGTGTTTCCCGCGCCGTTTGCTGTCTATCTGAATGATGACAACCGTACTTATTTGGAACCGGATATTTCCGTACTCTGCGATATGAGCAAATACACCGAGGATGGGATCTACGGCGCGCCTGACCTGGTGGTTGAGGTGGTTTCCCCGAGTTCCCGAAAAAAGGACTATGGGCTGAAGCAGTTCAAATACCGGAATGCAGGGGTTAAGGAATATTGGATCATTGATCCGGAGGAAGAGACCCTGAATGTATACTGGTTTGCCGGAGAACCGGCGTTTGCGGATGAGTACGCGTTTGATGAAAAGGTGCCGTCCCATCTGTATCCGGGGTTAGAGCTGTGCCTAAAGGATATTATGGATGCGCTGCAGGCTTAAATCGCGGCTCATACCGCTGCCGCTTCGCCCAGTTTTTCGAGGAAGCCCCGGAGATATTCCGGCACATCCTTTTTCGCGAGGTCTTTATTTCTGGTCAGATCGAACTCAAACGCCGGTTTATCTTTATCGGCGATAAAGCGCAGATAGGGCGCGTAAGCTTCGACAACCGACGGTATGCCAGCGGGATCAAGATTCGCGGTCGGCAGCAGGCGGATGTCGATCCGGTCGCCTTTTTGCTTTAAGTCTGACACATAGACCTTGTGGGCAAGGCGGCGGATTTCCGTTACAAGCAGCAGGTTCATGATCGCCTTTGGCGGATCGCCGTAGCGGTCCACCAGCTCATCGACAAGCTCCTCTTTTTCGCTTTCATCCGAAATCGTCGCGATCCGGCGGTACATTGCCAGCTTTTGCGTTTCATCGGAAATGTAGTTTTTGGGAATGTAGGCGTCCAGCGTCAGATCGACCGTCGTCTCAAAATCTTCGGCAACAGTTTCGCCTTTTTCCTTTTTGACGGCTTCCGACAGCAGCTTGCAATATAAATCATAGCCGACGGCTTCCATATGCCCGCTCTGGGCTTCGCCGAGCATTGTGCCCGCGCCGCGGATCTCCAGGTCGCGCATCGCGATCTTAAACCCGCTGCCCAGCTCTGAAAATTCACGGATCGCCGCAAGCCGTTTCTCCGCCACTTCGCGCAAAATTTTATCCCGCTTGTACATCAGAAACGCGTAGGCGCTGCGGTTGGAGCGTCCGACACGGCCGCGGAGCTGATAGAGCTGGGAAAGCCCGAGCTTGTCCGCGTCGTGGATAATGATCGTGTTGACATTGGAAATGTCCAGCCCGATCTCGATGATCGTTGTCGCGACGAGAATATCGATGTCCTGATTGATGAAATCGCCCATGATCGCTTCGAGCTGTCCCTTCGGCATCCGCCCGTGGGCGTAGGCAATCTGCGCGTCAGGGACGAGTGACGAGATGTGCGCGGTCAGGTCTTCGATTCCCTGGATCCGGTTGACGACATAGTAAATCTGCCCGCCGCGCGCCAGCTCACGCAGGATCGCTTCGCGGACCATTTCGTCATTCTGCTCAAAGACAAAGGTCTGGATCGGCATACGCTCCATCGGCGCTTCTTCGAGCAGACTCATATCCCGGATGCCGACAAGGCTCATGTGCAGCGTGCGCGGGATCGGCGTCGCGGACAGGCTCATCACATCTACATTTTTCTTGAGCTGCTTGATCTTTTCTTTGTGATTGACGCCGAACCGCTGTTCCTCGTCGATGATCAAAAGCCCGAGATCCTTATAGCTGACATCCTTGGAAAGCGCGCGGTGCGTGCCGATCACGATGTCGATCTCGCCGGATTTTAAGGCACGGACTGTCGCGTTGTTCTCCGCGGCGGAACGAAAACGGGAGAGCATCCCGATGTTGACCGGATAGCCCGCCATCCGCTGGACGAAGGTGTTGTAATGCTGCCGGCAGAGAATCGTCGTCGGGCACAGGTAGACGACCTGCTTGCCCTCCTGAACCGCTTTGAACGCGGCACGCAGCGCGATCTCCGTCTTGCCGTAGCCCACATCCCCGCAGATCAGCCGGTCCATTATTTTATGTGACATCATATCCGCTTTGACATCGGCGATCGCGGAGAGCTGTCCTTCGGTTTCTTCATAGGGAAAGGTCTCTTCAAATTCTTTCTGCCAGACCGTGTCCGCCCCGTACACATAGCCGCTCTGCTGCTGGCGCACGGCGTACAATTCGACAAGCTCATGCGCGACCGTCGCGACGGCGCCGCGCACCCGTGATTTGGTCTTTGCCCATTCTGTCGTCCCGAGCGTGGACAGCTTTGGTTTCTTGTCGCCGACATTGCCGTATTTGCCGATCAGGTCGAACTGGCTGGCGAGAATGTAAAGGTTGGAGCCTTTCGCGTAGGCAATTTTAATATAATCCTTTTCGACATGGTCGATCTCGATCTTCTCAATGCCCTGGTAGATGCCCAGGCCGTGGTTTTCGTGGACGACATAGTCGCCCGGGGAAAGGTCGGACAGCTCGCGGATCTGAGTGCCTTGTTCGCCGCTGTATTTGCGCCGCCGTCTCCGCCGGGGTTGTCTTGCCGTGCCGAACACATCAAATTCGGACAGGATGACCACGCCGTTGTCCGGATAGGTGATGCCCGCGGCAAGCCCGCCGGATAAAAGCATCACTTCGCCCTCGTGGAGTTCGTGCCCGCGGTCTTCGGTGTAAAATGCGCTGATCCCTTCCGCCAGCAGATCATCCGCCAGCCGTCTTGCGCGGGTGCGGGATTCGAGAACCATGACCACCCGCTGCTTGTGCTTGCGGGCGTTTTTCAGATCCTTTAATAAAAGCGGGATATTGCCCCGGTAAGTGTTTGGCGAGGATGCCCGAAGATAAAATCTCGTCTTCGGTACAATCGCGGTCCGTCCCGCTTCGAGAGCGGAAAGGATAATGCCGGGATAGGCTGCAAGCCGGGCAAAAAGCGCGTCAGGATCGCCGAGCATTTCAGCCTGCCGTGGCAAAATCAGCCCTGCGGAAAGACGCCGCGCGCAGCTTGCCGTAAATTCGTTGGCGTAGCTTTGCGCCCGGTCGCAGATCCGCGCCGCGTCATCATAGAAAATGAGCAGATCGTCCGGCAGATAGGACAGCAGATTCTCAGTTGTATCGCAAAAATAAGGAAGCAAGGCTTCGGCTTCCTGCAGCAGCCGTCCTTCGGTCAAAGATTCTTTTTTTTCCTCGAAGCCGCTCTTTAAGCGGAACGCTTCTTCGGTGCGCATTTCTCCGCGCAGCCGTTCGTACAGCGGTAAAAAATCCGCTTCCATGGCGCGGATGCCTTTAAAGACATCCTCTGAAGAAAGCACCAGCTCCATAGCCGGGTAGATTTCCGCGGAATCGATCTTTTCGATGGATTTTTGCGTGCCTTCATCAAAGATGCGGATCGAATCGACCTCGTCGCCCCACAGCTCGATCCGATAGGGATGCTCTGCCACGAGCGGAAATACATCTATGATGCCTCCGCGCACCGAAAATTCTCCCCGGTGCTCGCAGGTGTGGACAGATTCATAACCGATATGGACCAGATGTGTCGTGAATTTGCCCTGCTCCAGTTCGTCGCCTGAAGTGACGGTCAGGATGCCGTCAGCGATTTTCCGGGCGGGAGCAAGTTTGTTGAGCAATGCGTCAATTGAAACGGCAATCAACGACGAGGAGCCCTGCCATAATGCCTTCAGAACCTGTAACCGCTCGGCAGTCTGGGTATTGCCGTGGATATCCGATTGGTAGAACAGCAGATCTTTTGCCGGATAATGGACAGCCGATTCGTCAAAATATTTGCAGGCATCGTAAAGCGATTTCGCTTTTTCCTCGTCCGGCGCGATGACAAGCCGCATCCGGCTGTCATTTGTGATACCATGGATCAGCTGTACTTTTGCCGCATCCGGTACGCCGGTCAGGTCGTAGACTGCCGGCGTCTTTGCCAGCGCTTCCTGCAGATGCCCGATTTCCGTATTTTCCTGTAAGAGTCTCTGAAAAATGTCCATTAGCGCTCCTGTTGTCTGTCCGTCGGAAATTTTA
>JAFUYB010000030.1 GCA_017470735.1 Lachnospiraceae bacterium
ATCCATACCATGAAGATCTTTATGGACGGTACACAGACCCTCCATACCGCGGCTCTGGTCACTCCTTACGCGGATACGGGGGAGACCGGCGTCACGGCCTTCAATGTGGAAGAGCTTGCGGATCTCCTTAGAAAGCTCAACGAGGAAGGATTGGACCTGCACCTGCATTGCGGAGGAGAGGCTGCTTCCCGTGTGGCTCTGGATGCCGTTGAAATCGTCAAAAAAGAGCTGGGCGATGCCTACCATGTGAAGGTGACCTGCGCCCATCTTATCACCCAGCATGACGATGATCTGGGTCGTTTTGCCAAGCTTGGCGTCTTCGCGAATTATACGCCAAACTGGCACGCCGACGATCCCGCACCCCTTGCGCCTATATTGGGCGAGGAGCGCGTCTTGAAGATGTACCGCTCCAAAACCGTGTGGGACAGCGGTGCCCTGGTGACCTGGTCAAGCGACTCGATTGCCTTTCTGGATTTTATGCAATGGAACCCCTATCAAGGCATGGAAATCGGAATGACACGCATTATCACCGAAAAGACCAAGCACTACGAGTTCAAAAGGACGGCCGAGGTACTGCCTCCGCTTAACGAACGGATGAGCATAGAAGAAATGATCTTAGGATATACGATCAACGGAGCCGTTCAGCTTGGCATCGAGAACCAAAAGGGTTCCATCGAAGTCGGCAAGGACGCGGATTTCCTCGTGTTTGACAATGATCTTCTTACTGCAGAACATGAGGGCTTCAGCTACAACAAGCCGGCGGAGGTTTATTTTGCCGGGAAGAAAGTGAATTAACGCATATGGGACGGGCGGCAAGTCCTATTATTACATTTGAAAGGGGCGGGAGGGGCAATCACAGCCTCTCCCGCTTTTTTGACTCTTATCGTTCTTCCAACCTATCCAAATGTGGCAAAATAAGTTTGACAATCTGGAACACCCCCTTGCATATCAAAGAAAAATCGGCAAAAATTTTACCGTATGCGCAGGAAAGAAGGTAGTATTTTTGTCGAGGAGGTACTTTAATGAAAAAAATAATATCCACAGCAATCGTATTTGTCACAGCGGCTTGTGTGCTTTCAGGCTGCGGGAACAACAGTAAAGCACAGGATACGCTTCCTCCTGCCGCGGAATCATTTGTGGAGGATGCGTCCATCAGCTATCTTGGTCCCGAGGGGACATACACAGAGGAAGCGGCGAAGTTCTTTTTTGATTCCACGGGAAGCTTTATCCCGAAAGAGACTGTTGATGATGCGATCGAGGATGCAGCGTCCGGAGTGTCGGACTATGCGGTAATTCCGCAGGAGAATACCGTAGGAGGCGCAGTTACAAATTATGTGGACGCGCTTTTGTCCAGAGATGATGTATATGTGGTGGGGGAGGTCATTATCCCGATCAATCAGACGCTTATGGGAATTCCCGGAGCGGACATAGAGAATATAAATACCGTTTGTTCACACGCTCAGGGGATCAAGCAGTCTGAACAGTGGAGGAAAGAGAATATGCCGGATGCTGCTGTCAAGGAAATGGAGAGCACGGCTGCCGCTGCAGCATATGTTGCCGAACAGCAGGATAAATCAATAGCTGCGGTGGCTGCGCCTGGTGCGGCAGAACTGTATGGGCTCGAAGTGCTGGCGGAGAATGTGCAGATAACGGATGCAAATAAGACACGCTTTTATGTGCTGTCAAAGGATCCCATGAGCGGTGGTACGAACGCTGTTTTTGCCGTAACATGCGAGGCAAACAGAATAGATGACATCATTATGGAGATACATGACGCCGGCCTTGAGCTGGTTGCGATACATGACCGTCCGGAGGGAAGCCAGCTCGGGAAATATAACTATATCATAGAGGTTGAAGCGGATGACAGTATTACTGATGACCAAATAAACGCGGTGAGCGGTATTGATGCTGTAAAATTCCTGGGAAGCTTTGGCACTATGTCAAAGTAGATATGAAAACGGTAGGAGACGCTCCCGCAAAAAGAGTTTGACATTCTGGAACACCCCCTTGCATATCAAAGTAAATTCAATAAAAATTCACTATGTATGCCGGAAAGCGGTGCATTCTTATCATATCATTTTATACCGAAGGAGACAGAAAGAATGAGTGGATTGGATAAAGCAGGCCTTGAAGAAGCAAAGAAAAGGATGCAGGCTTTGTATGGTGAGAACAAGAAGATCACTGACGGTAATTATGACAAGTCGCTGGCGGTGAAATGCGTCAATGGTACCTTTGTTGGCAAGAAGGCGGATGATGTCATCGCTTTCAAGGGAATCCCATTTGTCGGTAAACAGCCGGTGGATGACCTGCGCTGGAAGGCACCGGTGGATGTCACACCGGACGATGGTGTGTACGAGGCGTTCTATTTCGGGAAGGTTCCCTGCCAGATGGGCGGAGCGGCTCAGATGGGATCCCTGTATCCCCAGGGTGAGGACTGTCTGCATCTTAATGTATGGAAAGCTGATAAGGATGACTCTTCGAAGAAGCCTGTCATGGTGTGGATTCACGGCGGTGCTTACGAGATCGGAGGTACGACCGAGCCGCGGGAGGAGGGTACCAGCTTCGTGCACGAGAACCCGGAAATAATACTTGTATCTATCGAGTACCGGCTTAATGTTTTGGGATTTCTTCGGCTATCTCACCTGCCGGACGGAGCGGATTACCCGGACGCCCAGAACTTAGGGTTAATGGATCAGTTGGCTGCACTGAAATGGGTTAATGAAAACATCGCAGGCTTCGGAGGCGACCCTGACAATGTGACTATCTTCGGACAGTCTGCCGGGGGCGGCTCCGTGTCTCTGCTGCCTTTGGTTGAAGGCTCACACAAGTATTTTAAGCGTGTTATAGCTCAGAGCGGATCACCTGCGTTCTGCAGATCGACAGAGCAGTCCATCGAATGCACGAATGCCTTGATTGAAGCTATGGGATGCAAGACTGTTGCAGACCTTAAGAAGATAGATATCAATAAGATCGTAGAGACGGCATCTGCACTGCTTATGATGCCTATCACCACACCGGAACGGGACGGTAAGTTCCTTCCAAAAGAGGTATTTGATGCCTACGAGAAAGGCGCGGCAAAGGATCTAGATATCATGCAAGGCTGCACCAAGGATGAAACAGCTTATTTCCTGGCTGCAGGCGGAGCAGAGATGTTCATACCCTGGGCCGAGAACTGCAAGGCGGAAAAGCTTGCGCAGTGCACGGAAGAGGAAAAGGCACTGATCGAGAGTTATTTTAAGGATGGACAGGGCGAGGACTACGAGATCTTAAGCCGCTTCCTTGATCAGTACTGGTTCAACGCGCCCCTTATAAGGACGGCGGAGAATCAGGTCAAGGCAGGTGGAAAGACCTATGTCTACTATTTCAGGGTGGAGTCCTCTGTGCCGATGATGAAGAGCGGGCATGCGGTGGAACTTTCGGAGCTGTTCAATCATGCTGAGGAGACATTTGTCACTGGAAGAGAGTTTGATAAAACATTTTCTAAGACTATGAGGAAGATGTGGGTACAGTTCGCTAAAACCGGCAATCCGTCGCTTTCCGCTGACATCTCTCCTGACGGAAAGGCCAAGGAGTGGCCGCTATATGACCTTAAGGACAAGTATGTGATGGTCTTTGATGAATTTGACATCCGTGCGGAGAAGGAGTCCGCGATGAATATCGTCGATTGGGACAGAACCTACTTTATGACCAAATACTATGTGCGCTAGACAGAAGGGAAGAAAGTAAACTGACAATGTACTGTGGGGCAGTCCGGCAGGTCTGGGCTGCTTCATTATAAAGTACATCACACAGGTGCTTACCTAATTGAATGCTTTAAAACGGAGATTCCCATATTAATGATGCAGAAGGAGAAGAATATGAAAAAGACAGCCGGTTGTTTAGCCAGCTCTGGTTCAACGCGGCGCACATCAGGTTGTCTGAGGCACAGACAGAGGGCGGCGGCAAGTCGTACACCTATTACTTCACGCCCGAATCCTCCTTGCCGTATATGAAGTGCGGACACGCGACCGAGCTTGCGTCTGTGCTCAAACATCCGGAGGAAAACGACTGTACGGGCAGGGTCTTTGATGAAACCTTCTCTAAGATCATGCGCAAAATGTGGGTTCAGTTCGCGAAGACCGGTAACCCGTCGCTTTCCGCAGACATTTCCCCGGATGGCAAGGCATACGAGTGGCCGCTCTACGATCCGCAGGATAAAAAGGTGATGGTGTTCGACGAATTCAATATCTATCCGGCAAAGGAATCAGAGGTTAAGATTGTTGACTGGGATAAGACCTATCCTCTGACAAAATATTTTTATCTTTGATACGAAAGTGATGTAATACGAATGGCGCAAATGGCAGACAGAATTCCTAATGGCAGTATAAGACAAACTCTGTGTTCCCTCCGCTCTTAAAGCGAAATTCGCCTATGTGGGGGATGAAGCCGGTCTTTCGGGGGATGAAGGAGAGATCACTGATCTGGGCGGGAAATTCATCATGCCCGGTATCATCGACAGCCATGTCCATGTGACTTTTCCCGTCGGTTTTGAGTACGCGGATGAGGAGCATCGCTTTGAGTGCAGCGGGAAACAGGAAGCCATCAGAAAAGATCCGAATGGGTACCCGTGCGGAACAGGAATAGCTCAAGGGCATCTTCATCGATGCGGTACACGAGGAGCCAGTCGGGTTCCACATGGCACTCACGGAATCCCTGGTAATCCCCGGTTAGACCGTGGTCTCGGAATTTGTCCGCAAGTTTCTGCCCCGAGGCGAGCGTGTTTACCACATCGCGCAGGTGTTCCATTTTAAGGCCGCGCTTTTTTGCGAGCTTAAGATCCTTCCTGAACTGGTTGGACGGTACGATTTCAAGCATCGGCAAGCACCTCGTCCATCATGTCATCAAAAGAGTGGAAACGCTTGTACTTGTCGGAGTCCTTCCGCATTTCGTCATATTCGGCGAGCGCGGCCCTGGTCTCGGCGTTCGGCGTGAAGCGTTTTACCTCGAAGGGGATACCGTCGTGGCTTACGGCGCTTTTTAGGAACATGGTGATCGCCGAGGACATATTGAGTCCGAGGTCGGAGAACAGCGCTTCGGCGGAGGCTTTGAGTTCGGTGTCTACGCGGACATTGATGTTGGTAGTAGACATGGAATGGCTCCTTTCTTTTTGGAATCATTATAAGGCAAAACGCAAACATCGTCAACACAATGTAAAGAGATGTTTTGCGGCAGATACAGTATGGAAAATCAATATCAGATTATTGTGAGATTGTGTTGTTTGCGGAATCAAGAAAAAAGCAACTTAAGAAAAGGAGATTATGACAATGGATCAAACAAGCACCAAGAATGAGAAGCAGAAATCCTTGAAATCCGAACATCTTCTGGCAAAAGGATATGAGATCGTGAAAGATGAATCAACGGTACCGGTGGGGATTTCCAATAGAGATTTGGAAGCAGAGAATTTAGAGCCACAAAATGCCCAAAAACTGTCCATCGATGTTGCGCCGCAAAAAGAGAAGTTGAATCTGTATGTTTTCCGCCCTGCGAAAGTCGAAGATGGAGAGAAAACGCCTGTTGTTTATTTCATCCACGGCGGGGGCTATCATGTTGGCAATACCGCAATGCTCGAGTCAAAAATACAAGATGTGGCAGATGGCAGCAATGCAACGGTTGTTTCCCCTGACTATACGCTTTCGCTGGATCCTTCTTATAAATATCCCATGGAGCTTGAAGAGGCATATGCAGGCCTGCTTTATGTGTATCAACATGCAGATGAATTGAATGTGGATAAGGATAATATTGTCATCGAGGGAGAAAGCGCCGGCGGAGGACTTGCCGCGAGGCTCGCTCTATATAACCGGGACAAGGGAGAAGTCCCGCTGAAAGGACAGGTGCTGATCTATCCCATGCTTGATTACCGCACCGGCGGTGAAGATGATATATACAAGAATGAATATGCCGGGGAGTTTGTCTGGAGTAAGGAGAATAATGTCTTTGGCTGGGGAAAGTTGATCGAAGGGCAGGAGAAGAAGCTTGCCGATGAGGAAATGATTTATTTCTCTCCGGCAACAGCGACAGTCGAGCATCTGAAAGGATTACCTGAAACCTTCATGATCGTTGGCAGCCTTGATCTTTTCTGCAATGAGGATATGGATTATGCTAAGAAACTTATTCAGGCAGGTGTTTTTACGGAACTCTATGTAGAGCCCGGCGTTCCCCATGCCTATGAGTATTGGGAGGGTACGCCTCAGACAGAGCGGTTTTATGAACTGAGGGATCGTGCAACCGCAAGAATGCTTGGATCGGAATATCATCCAAAAGCTTCCGGTGAAATAACAGGCTTCGGAGATTTTCTCAAGTATCTCTTTGGTAAGTAAGCGTCTGGAACAGATGGATTACGGTTACTATTTCAGAAAAAAGAAGGAGTGGTTCAAATGAGCATAAATGAAAACGGAAAAAATAAGGGTGGCGCCGATCTGATCGTGTATGGCAAGATTTTCACATCTGAAAATGACCGGATCGTAGAAGCATTTGCCGTAAAGGACGGCAGGTATGTCTATGCCGGTGACAGAAAAGGAGCAGGCCGGAACCTTTGTGCGTTCCTTCCTGGACAATGACAGGCTCTTTACCGTTGAAACAGCAAAGGAAAATATAGCAGAAATTCAGGAAAAACTCCTATCGGAGGGCTATACAATGTATCTCGACGGCTGGGGCAACTATTTCTATAATGATCATTTCTATCAGGGCGCCCGTCAGGCGGACGAGGCCGGGGATATGCATTTTGTTTTGGGCTTAAGCTATGAAATGGAAAGCTGGATGGACATAGATGAGGCTCTTGCCAAGGCTGATGAGGCCAGAAAGTACGCTTCCGCACATGTTGCGCCCAACTGGGTCAAGCTTTTCATGGACGGTACGGTGGAAGGCGGTACCGGATTTGTGGATCCTTTATATCCTGACGGACATCAGGGGCTCGTCAACTGGACGGAAGAGGAAACGACGGATATTACCCGCAAGGCAAACCAAAAAGGCATGTCCATGCATATCCATACGATGGGCAACAAGGCTGTTAACCGCGCTGTCAGCGCATTTGTGGGCGGCGGTAAGGATGAAATGCGCAATACGATCGTGCATGTGCGCAACATAAGCGACGCAGATTTGAAGCATATGAATGAGCATAACATCCATGCTACTGCAGGCATCCTCTGGCATAATATGCCGACCGGGATATCTGAGCTGCTGAAAACCATGGTTCCCGCGGGCATGGAGAACAAGTCGTATCCCATAAAATCCTTTTTTGATAACGGCGTCAATGTGTCCTCGCACTCGGATTACCCCGCACTCAGCGGTTGCCCTGACGATCCGTTCGGCATTATGGAGATCGCGGTGACAGCCGTACACCCGACGGTAAAAGGAGAGCCCTGGTGGCCCGAAGAGTGCCTGACCCGCGAGCAGGCTCTTACAGCTCTCACCATTAATTGCGCAAAACAGATGTTTATTGAGGATGAAAGAGGCAGTGTCCGCGAAGGTAAATATGCCGATTTCCTCCTTGTGGACAAGGATGTGCTGTCCTGTCCGGTAGATGATATCCACACTGCCAGACCTGCGGCTACCTATTTTGAGGGGAAGAAGGTTTTCTCTGCGTAAAACATACCCAGTATATAATATATCAATATTTTGCGGAGGGATCGATTTGAAGAAACTATTTACGATTGACGATTTTATGGTAGCATTCATCTCGGCGCTGGGCTATGGCTTTGGTGAAACCATTTCAAAGCTTTCCGGCTGGCCGGATTTTGCGTGTGGGATAGCGAGCTTTGCCCTCGGCTTTGCGGTGAACCTGCTCGTCCGCGGATATCGGGTGTGGAAGATCCGCAGGCTGTACGGAGATGGAAGCGGAGGCTATGTTTTCAAGCTTAAAGATAAGGAAATCACAAAGGCAAACCAGCGGAATCAGCCCATTTTGGGTGAATACGATGCCAGTCTAGCCGTAAAAACAAGAACCGGTGTCTATGTCGGTGAAAAACACAAAAAAACCATTTCCTATTTGGGGATTCCCTATGCAAAGCCGCCAGTGGGCGGGCTCCGATGGAAGGCACCTGAGCCGCTGCCTCCCTCCGAGGTCGTGCGGGCGTATATCGAGGCTCAGACGGCATCGTCGTCCGAGCTTGAGGCTAAATCGAAGCTGGTTGGGCAATGGATCATGCTGGGCATTTATCGCATCGCGGCAATGCTGTCACAGAGCGGAAACAGAGTGCATCTGATGTATTGGGATGAAAAGGCACTGATTGAGAACCTGGGCTCAGGCACTGCTGATGTTCTGGCAACTCTGCTTGGAAACGGGGACGCGCTGCAGATGTATGGCAGCGTGCTGAACAAGGATCTGTCCGAGGCACTGCAGAGCCTTTTGCAAAAATTCATAAACCAAAAAGCCCTGCAGCTGTATTCAAACGAAATTAAAGGTGTCGATGCTTTTCTTTGGAAACCGTTTCCCCAGTCACTTATTGTTTCAGACGGGGAAATCCGATGCGATACAATAGAAGACAAGATAACCGAGGTAAAGGAGTTATTGGAATATCAAAAAGGATTTGACATTCTGGAACACCCTATTGAATCAGCCGGAAATAATTGGTAGAGTTTGGTAATATAACTCATTCATGCGGGAGCATATCATGGAAACAAGATTTAAAAAGAAGTCGCAGATCATAGATATGGCGATTGCCGGACTTTACAATTATGTCATTTTTGTCAATCCTGTCAATGAATATACTGAGTATCTGATTACGGAAATCTGGATACGCCCGACCATCATCTACGGGCTGGTGGCCTGCTTCGTGTCGGGCAAAGAAGAGCCGGAGCAGGGAAGCCAGGTAGAATGAATACAAGGAGGCGGGCAGATGAATGTATATGATTTTGACAAAACGATTTTTCCGGGGGATTGTGCGATAGGCTTTTGTATCTGGTGCATGAACCGGCACCCTAAGCTCTATTTCACTTTTTTTCCGAAAGCGGTTGTAAACCTGATCCTGCGCAAGATGGGCAAGATGCCGGAGTATCTGATGCAGCGCAAGTTTTTCGGATACCTTACGCTGATCGACGATTTCGATGAGCAGATCGAGAAATATTGGGATAAAAATGAGAAGAAGATCTCTGCATGGTATCTTGCACAGAAGAGACCGGATGACCTTATCATCAGCGCATCTCCGACTTGCATCATTGAGCCGATAGCAAAAAGGCTTGGCGTGAACTTCATGGCTACGGAATTTGACCGCGAATATGGGGTCTATGTCAATAACATGATGTATGCCAAGGAGAAGGCAAAGTATATCATTGACCACGGCTTTCCGCTGATCGAGAATTTCTACTCCGATTCCCTCTCTGACACGCCGCTCGCCCTATGCGCCGAAAAGGCTCATCTGGTAATCAATAATGCCAGTAAGGTAATCGACTGGCCGGAGCTCAATGATGAAATCAGGGCAGAGGTAAAAGATAAGATCGACACCGGCTGGAACATCCACCTGAAGGAGTAAGAGTAAGTGTATATCATCATTTATGACTTCGGCACCAGCAGTGTGAAGACATGCTTGTTTAAGATTGATTCCAAGATACAGCTTGTGGCCAGCGCCGCAGCAGGGTATGGCCTTTACATTTCTGAAGACGGGGGTGCGGAACAGGATACGGAAGAATGGTGGGAGGCACTGTGCTCGACCACGCATGAGCTGTTTGCGAAATCGGACGTGAAACCGGGTGAGATCGAAGGAATGGCCTTCTGCTCCCAGATGCAGGGCGCGGTTTTTGTGGATGAGAACGGAATGCCCTTAAGACGGCCGATGAATTATCTGGATCAGAAGGGCGTCAGAGAGTATCAGGAATGCATGGGTTCCGGGTTCATCAAGGTGTCCGGCTGCAGTCTCTATAAGCTGATACGAAACCTGATCGTGAATTATGCCGCGTCCACCAGTGCCAAGGATCCGGTCTGGAAGTATAAATGGGTGGAAAATAACGAGCCTGATATTTTTCAGAGGATCTATAAATGGCTGGATATCGGGGATTATCTTGTTTCCCGCTGTACGGGCAGAATCGTCAGAACCGCAGATTCCGCATTCGCAACCTTCCTGTACGATACACGCAAGGGCAGAGAAGGCTGGAATAAGGGGCTTCTAAAAATGTACAAGGTAAAGCCTGAACATATGCCCGAGATCATAGATTGCACGGATATGGCCGGAAGGCTGACGAAGAAGGCCGCATCAGAGCTGGGACTGGCGGAAGGGATCCCTGTTTTCGGAGGAGGCGGGGATACGAGCTTTGTCAATATTGGCGCGGGATGCGCAGCCCCCGGAGATACACATATCTATGTCGGGACATCGGGATGGGTGTCAACATTTCTGGATCATCAGACGGTTGACCTAAAAGCGATGATCACCGGCGTACTGTCAGCCAGGAAAGGGTATTATAATTATTACGCAGAGCTGGAAACGGCCGGCAAGTGCTTTGAATGGGTCATGGAGCATCTTGCATTGGATGAGATAGGTGTTTATCTGGAGCAAACGAAAATTACAGATGTAGAAAGCAGATATATAAGTGTTTATGACTATCTTTCGGAAGAGGTCAGCAAAGTTCCTCCGGGTGCAAACGGCGTGATCTTTACCCCATGGCTCCACGGGAACCGCTGCCCGTTTGAAGATTCAAAGGCAGGAGGGATGTTCTTCAACCTAAGGATTGAAAACGGAAAGAGGGATATGATCCGTGCGGTGCTTGAAGGCATTTGCTATCATCTGCGGTGGCTTCTGGAAAGCGAGACGCGTAAGGTAAAGACCTCCGAAGCTATCCGTTTTGTCGGCGGAGGCGCGTTGTCGCCGGCCACCTGCCAGATGCTGGCGGATATTACCGGCAGAAGGATAGAGACGGTAAATAATACGCAGGAGGTTGGCGCGATCGGTACCGCGCTTGTTGTTGCGGCAGGTATCAAAGGAACTGATGTCTTAGAGCTGTCCCGCCGGCTCGTCAAAACTGCCCGCGTCTTTGTTCCTGATCATAGGAACAAAGATGTTTATGAACGGAATTACAGGGTGTTCAAAAAGCTCTATAATGACAATGCCGCAAGCTTTAAGGAACTGAATGGTTGAATTGAATAGCAAAATCGGCGTTCAGGAAGAAGAATAAAAATTAGTTTGACATTCTGGAACACCCCCCTTGCATTTCAAAGTAAATTCAGTAAAAATTCACTATGTACGCCGGAAAGCGGTGCATTCTTATCATATCATTTTATACCGAAAGGAGAACAAAATGAAAGCAGACAGGATCATCAAAAACGCGAAAATTTTCACAGCGGACAAGGACAGGCCGCAGGCAACAGCCCTTGTGGTAAAGGACGGGAAATTCGTCTATGTGGGAGACGAGGCCGGTCTTTCGGATTATGAGGGAGAGGTCACGGATATTGGCGGCAAGTTCATCATGCCCGGCATCATCGACAGCCATGTCCATGTGACCATTCCCGTGGGGTTTGAGTATGCCGATATGGGAGAGCGTCTTGAGCCAAACGGCAAGCAGGAAGCACTGGACATCATGGCCAAGCGCATCAAGGAGAATCCCGGAGAAAAGCGTTACAGATTCCTTCTGGAGAAAAAGTTCTTAAACGGAGAGGACATCGTAAAGGAGGATCTCGATGCGATATGTCCGGACGCCGAGATCCAGATCCAGGAAGGGGAAGGGCACAGCATCTGGGTGAACTCAAAGATCCTTGAGCGGCACGGCATCACAGACGATACGCCGGATCCCATACCGGGACTTGCTATTTATGTGCGTGATAAGGACGGACATGTGACCGGAAATTGTATAGAAGGCGCAGCGGAGATCCCGATCATCCTCGACAGCTCGATGGAGCTGACCGACGAGCAGGTTGACGCGGCGCTGAAGCGCTGGATCGATTTCTCGGTCGAATACGGCGTGTGCGCGGTGTTTGATGCAGGACTTCCGGGGGATGCAAAGTTCCATGAAAAGGTATACAAACGGCTGAAGGCTCTTGATGAACAGGGAAAGCTGCCCGTCTATGTTGACGGCAGCCTTGTGGTCAATGCGGAGCGGGATGCCAAAGAAGGCCTTGAGGAAGTGAAGCGCTTCCATCGTGAGTATGATACGGAGCACCTGAAGGTCCATACCATGAAGATCTTCATGGACGGTACCCAGAAGATCCATACCGCAGCCATGGTCACTCCTTATGTGGATGTAGGCACGACGGGGACGACTGCTTTTTCCGCAGAGGGAATCTGTGAACTTCTGAAGAATCTCAATGACGCAAATCTGGATCTCCATCTCCACACCGTTGGGGAGCGTGCGTCACGCACGGTAATGGATGGTTACGAGATGGCAAAAAAGGAGATGGGAGACAGCTTGAAGGTAAGGGTTACCTGCGCGCATCTGGAGATCGAGGATGACGCGGATCTGGGCAGGTTCGCGGAGCTTGGCGTGATCGCGGATTTCACGCCGCATTGGCACGCAGGAGACACCGCGGAGAGCGCGAAATGGCTCGGTGAGGAACGTTCCAAAAAGCAGTTCCGCTGCAAGACAGTCTGGGACAGCGGCGCTCTGGTGTCATGGTCAAGCGATAACATCACCTTTGAGGACTTTATGACATGGAATCCGTATCTTGGTATGGAGATCGGAATGACCCGTAAGGCAACCGATAAGACCAGAATTTACGAATGGTCGAGATGCGATACGCTATTCCCGCCTTCAGATGAAAGGATGAACATTGAAGAGATGCTGCTTGGATTTACGATAAACGGCGCGCTTCAGCTTGGAATCGAGGATAAAAAGGGTTCCATTACTGCAGGCAAGGATGCGGACTATCTCATATTCGACAACGACCTGCTTACGGCAGAACAGGAGGGCTTCAGCTACAACAAGCCGACGGATGTTTATTTTGCCGGAAAGAAAGTAAACTGACAATGTACTGTGGGGCAGTCCGACAGGTTTGGGCTGCTTCATTATAAAGTACATCACACAGGTGCTTACCTAAAGGAAGCGATCACCCGCGAGCAATCTCTTCGTGCCTTGACCATTAATGTCGCGTATGCATGGCACCAGGAGCATCGCCTGGGCTCCATCGAATTCGGCAAGATAGCAAATATGACAGTGTATGATTGCGACTTCCTGCGTGACGACATCGAAAAGGTCGCCGAGGCCAACCTCGTCGCAACCATCGTGGATGGAGAAGAGGTCTACAAAGCTTGATTTGGCACTATGTCAAAGTAAAATTGTTTCGGACGGAAAACTTCAATGCATCTTACCAAAAAACAAAGTATCTGTAGGATAAGATAATTGGTAGAGTTTGGTCATATAACTCATTCAAGAAGGATCATATTATGGAAACAAGATTTAAAAAGAAGTCGCGGATCATTGATATAGGCATTACTGCAGTCTCAGTGGCACTCTCGATAGGTACTATGCTCTTCGGAATAAGCCATTTCGGACTTGGCGAGGCATGGCCGGAATTGGTACTTAACTTATTCTACATCGCGTGCGTCATAATGATGGCGATGTACTTCTTCAAGCGCCTCGACAGCCAGCGATTCAACTACTGGAGTTCGATATGCGTAGGGATTACTGTACTGTTGCGTGACATTCTCTTTCCGCCGCCACTGGAGAATTACCCAATTCATTTAATCTGCCTTACGCTTTCGGTGATGCTGCTCCTTATGCTTACTTTCTTCTATGCCCGCAAAGACTGGGAGAGTTACACCAAGCGCAACCTGTGGCTCCTCTTTATCATTGATATGGCGATTGCCGGACTTTACAATTATGTCATTTTTGTCAATCCGATCAATGAATATACTGAGTATCTGATTACGGAAATCTGGATACGCCCGACCATCATCTACGGGCTGGTGGCCTGCTTCGTGTCGGGCAAAGAAGAGCAAGATTAGGAAAGTCAGATAATAACTGGCGGTATGAAAGGAGGAACTGACATGATGAACCACAAAATTATCAAATTATTTGAATCAAGGAAAGGCAATCTTGATTATCGGGTAAAACGGGACTATATCCGAAATGGGATTGCAACAATTCCCTGCCGGATTTCTGACTATAACGATGTGATCAGCGCATACAGTGTGAAGGGATTTGAAACCTTAAATACAGAATTTGTGGAGTATCTTCAATCTGCCGCAGAGCTTGCTCCGCCGGAGTATCCTTTGGTTTTAAATATCGTCGGAGACTGCCTTTCCGAGGATGAGAAAAAAACGATCGAGTATATTATCAGGGACGATTTTGCCTACGATCTGGGTGTCGTAGAAAGAAAAGAGAAGAGGCATATGCGGATTTTTTGCGGTATGTTTTTTGGCCTGATCATTTCAGGAGTTCTGCTTTATTTGACACATGTTTTGGCTGAAGAGCCAAGAGAATTGCTGTTTATATTGTTTTGGTTCATGGGAGATACTCTGTGTGACTACATTTTTCTTACAGGGCATGACCTTCGTATGGACAGAGTTCTTGCCGGACGACTTGCCAGTATCAAGGTTGTGTTTTCCGAAAGCCATAAAGAGCCGGCTTACACTACAAACGATGTGGACAAACTGTATTCTGAGATCGAGAGAGATGTGAATGAGACCATCCAGGAAGAAGAATAATTTTATACCGAAAGGTTTTTGGAGGAGTCGATATGAGCAGACAAGACGTCGTTCTTCCCGGCGTTGCCAATGCGCGGGAACTTGGCGGCTATAGGATAGCAGGCAGGCGGATCAAAAGCGGTGTTCTGATCAGAGCGGCCTCGCTTGGCAATGCCGCCCCGGAAGCGCTTGAAGCGCTTCAAAAGCAGTATAAGGTTTCCGCCCTGGTGGATTTCAGAACGAGCATGGAGCATAACGCAATGCCGGATCCGGTCATTCCGGAGGCGGAAAATATCCATTTGCCTCCGTTTGAAATGGAGGATATGTTATCGGATGTCGATCCCACCCTGGTCGAAAGATTCTGCGACCCGAATTTGGATCGCATGAGCTTTTTTGAGGTCATCTATGACGGCGGAATCATAAACGACAGTTTCTATGAGCATTTTCTCCTTACAGCAAGCGGTAAGAGAGCGTGGCAGACTTTTTTTAAAGTGCTTCTTGCGATCGAGGATGGCAGAGCGGTTTTGTGGCACTGCACGGACGGCAAGGACCGCACCGGCTGTGCTGCCATGCTGCTTTTATTCGCCCTCGGCGCGGACAGGGATACCGTGATGCGGGACTACCTGCTGACGAACGAATTTAACGCGGACAAGCTCCAAGCGGTCAGACAGAAGCTCGCACCGCTTAACTGGACCAAGGATAAGGCGGACGGGCTGCTTTTCATATCCGGCGGCGTGTTTGAGATTTATATGGCAAAAGCCATAGATACTCTGATCGAAGAATATGGCTCCGTCGAGGCGTATCTGAATGAGGAGCTCGGCGTGGGCAGCGCGGAGAGGGAAGCGCTCCGCGGAAAATTTCTTTCCGAAATTATCGGCAGTAAATAACAGTAACAAGTACATAAATGAAGGAGGAGAAAACAATGAGTACCCCTAATGAGATCAAGTGCAACAACGGCACCTTTGTCGGCAAGGAGACAGACGGGCTGATCATCTGGAAAGGCATCCCTTACGCAACGCAGCCGGTGGGGAAGCTTCGCTGGCAGAAGGCACTTCCTGCCGCGGACGATGACGGCATCTACGACGCGACAAAGCCCGGTCACATTCCGATCGGACTCGCGAACGACTCGATGGGAACGGCGGAGTTCGGCGAGGACTGCCTGGCGCTGAACATATATTGCAATACCACCTGCACGGACAGTAAAAAGCCGGTCATGGTGTGGATCCACGGCGGCGGGTTCTGCGCCGAATCCCAGGCGTCGCCCCTCTACGACCTTACGAATATCACCAAACAGTACTCCGACATCCTGTTCGTGTCTATTGACTACCGGCTCGGCTTTCTGGGTTTTATGAACTTCGAGAGGGTTCCGGGCGGAGAGAACTTCAAGGAGGCAGGCAACTTAGGCCTGCTCGACCAGCTTGAAGCCTTAAGGTGGGTACAGAAAAACATCGCCGCATTCGGCGGCGATCCGGACAATGTGACGATCTTCGGCGAGTCAGCAGGCTCGGCAAGCGTCACATTCCTCCCGCTCATCGACGGCAGCGAGGGACTCTTTACGAAAATCATTGCGCAGAGCGCCAACATCGCCTACTGCGACACGATGGAGCACGGCATCCATGTTACACAGAACTTCCTGACTGCGGCAGGCTGCCAGACCATGGACGAGCTGATGGCTCTCACCACCGAGCAGCTTGTTGATGCCTATCTGAAGGCAAGCATGATCGACACGAACTGCCTTCTCGGAGCTGCCAACTTCCCGCTCCTCGACGGCGTAACGCTCCCTGAAGATCGGGCGGTCATGTACGGGATGTGGGAAGACGAGAAGAGGGCAAAGATCGATCTGATGATCGGGTCTAATCTGGATGAGATCCGATACTTCATTCCGTTACAGGGCGGCGAAGAAGGCTTTAAGAATACGCTGAGGTGGATCGCGAAGAGGGATCGCGCGTTCTTAAACGACCAGGAGAAGGCGATGTACGACGAGTTCATGGAAACGATGGCAAACGAAAGCGAGTTAAGCAGGCTGGAGCAATACTGCAACGACATCAATTTCCGCGCTGGCAACACCAATATGGCCATCCGACACTCTGCCGCCGGCGGCAACACCTATATGTACTTCATCAGAAAACCGGTTGCAACTCCCGAGCTTGGCGTAATGCACGCGGCTGAGATTCCTTACCTGTTCGACACTCCTTCAGAGGATCCGATGGGGAGCGGAAAGATCATTGGGAACGACGAGTGCGAGTTCCGCCACGTTGCAAAGGAGATGTGGACAAACTTCGCCCGGACGGGCAACCCCTCCACCGACAAATACGAGTGGAAGAAGTTCTCAGGGGATGACCGCCAGACGATGGTCTTTGACGATGCCATCGGCATGCAGAAGGATATATTTGGGAAGCGGGAGGATCTGATGATGTCTTGGGCAGAGCGTCTTGGGAACGGGTCGTCCAAGAGGGTCTGCTGACGCGGGCTGGCCGATGGGATGAAAGCCGGATGAGATATACGATTATTAGATTGCGGCACGGAACATAGCCCTTTTTCATTGTAATCCGAAGGCTTTTTCAGTAAAATGTGAGAAAATCGGATTATTGTAAGAAGGAGGAGAATATGAAGCTTGCTATTGGAAATGATCACGCAGCAGTTGAAATGAAACAGGAAATCCAGAAATATCTGGAAGAAAAGGGACATGAGGTCATCAATATCGGAACGGACAGCGCGGAGCGGTTTGACTATCCGATCAGTGGTTACAAAGTGGCAAAGCTGGTGAGCTCCGGTGAAGTGGATGGGGGAGTTTTGATCTGTGGAACAGGTGTCGGTATCAGTCTGGCTGCCAACAAGGTAAAGGGGATTCGCGCGTGCGTATGCAGCGAGCCTTATACAGCGAAATTGTCCAAGCAGCACAACAACAGCAATATCATTGCCTTTGGCGCAAGGGTGATCGGTATTGAGACCGCCAAGATGATTGTGGATGAATGGCTTTCGGCAGAGTATGAGGGCGGCAGGCATCAGGCCCGTATTGATATGATTACTGAGATCGAAGAGACGCAGAAGCTTGCGGCAGATTGAGTAACCGTTGACATGAAAGATCGTTGCTGAATTATCTTTTGATAAATAGTGACATTAAAAATGAGGGAGTTCTGCATAGTGAAATCAAGAAACGGGGGGGTACTGCGTTGAATTTCTTATTTGCCGAAACGGTAAGAAAGCTGAGGGAGGAGAGGGGACTTTCGCAGAAGCAGCTCGGACAGCAGGTGTATGTCAACCATTCTACCATCGCCCGATGGGAAAACGCCACCCGGCTGCCGGACGCCACGATGATCCTCCGCCTTGCCAACAGCCTCGGAGTGGACGCCAACGAGCTGTTTCAGCTCGCGGCACAGAGTGAAGAAAGCCCCAATGTCATTATAGTGGACGACAGCAAGGCCATCCTCGCCGACGGCGTGGCTGTCCTGGAGGAGGTCATGCCGAATGCCGCGATCACGGGGTTCATCTGGCCCCTGGAAGCGATCGAATACGCAAAAATGAACCGGGTCGCGCTGGCTGTTGTGGATATTGAACTGGGGACGTCCAGCGGGCTTGATCTTTGCCGCAAGCTGCTTGAGATCAATCCCCGCACCAATATCGTGTTTCTGACTGCCTACGCCGAATATTCCCTCGATGCGTGGAAGACCGAGGCCAGCGGTTTCATGTTAAAGCCCCTGACAGCGGAGGATGTAAAGGAGCAGCTTAAAAAGCTGCGCTATCCGTTTCAGGCAGGAGGTATCGATGAATGAATAGCTGGATCAATTACTTTTACTACTTTCTGATCGGCGCGGCGTTGTTTTTAAGTGTGCAGGGACTGTGGTTCACCGCCATCATGCCCGGGATCGACCGCTGGAGCCTGCGCTTTTTCCGGGGGCTTTTTGCTGTTCTTATTCTGCTGTGCCTGTCCGGCTTCATGGAATCACTTATGTACGGCTATTCCGCCCCGCTTGCGGCATTAGAATACATAATGATTCAGGAAACGGTGCTTCTTTCGCTGCCGCTGCCCATGATGACGGCATATCTGCTGCACTGCTGCGGGGAAAGTATGTGCAAAAGCAGGCTCTTCCGCACGGTGCTTGGACTGTCGGCAGTTTTTTTTGTTCTGCTCATGAGTGCCCCATTTTTTGACAGTTTCTACTATATTACGCCGGATACACAGTATCACCGGGGGGCATGGTATCCATTTCTGCTGGCGCCGGTAGTTGCGATTGCGCTGCTCAATATCATAGGCACTGTGCGGCGCCGAAAGAAGTTTTCCCACACAGACTATCGAAATTTTCTTATTGCCACATTGCCGACAGCGGGCATCTTTCTCATGCAGATGTTCATCGAAGTCTACCCGCTTATCGATGTCAGCATCGTTTTTTCCGTCCTGACGATGTACAGCCTCACCCTGTCCGATCAGGTCGAGCGGGATCTGCGCCACCAGCGCGAGATCGTCAGGCAGCAGCAGGAGATCGCCAATCAGCGCGCCAACATCATGGTACTGCAGATGCGGCCGCATTTTATTTACAACACCATGACAAGTATCTATTCCCTCTGCAATCAGGATCCCGGGCTGGCCCGGCAGGTCATCCGGGATTTCACTGCCTATCTGCGCAAAAACTTCACTGCCATTGCAAGCGACGCGCCCGTTCCCTTTCCTTCAGAATTGGAACACGCCCGCGCCTACCTTGCAGTAGAGCAGGCTCAATATGAGGACAGCCTGTCTGTCGACTACGATACATCCCATACCTGGTTCCGCGTGCCGCCTTTGACACTGCAGCCCATTGTGGAAAATGCCGTCAAGCACGGCAGGGATCCGTACGCCGGAGCGTTTCACATTTCCATCCTGACCAGAAAGACGGATTCGGGAAGTGAGATCGTCGTTTCAGACAATGGCCGCGGCTTTGCGCCCGATGAAACAGAGGAGCCGCATATCGCGCTTGAAAATATCAGGCAAAGGCTTGAAGTCATGTGCGGTGGAAGTCTTAAGATCGCGCCGGGTGCCGGCGGAGGAACCGTGGTGACAGTGACGATCCCGGACAGAGAGTAAAAAAACAGCATCCGGTCAATATGTACCGAATGCTGTTTTTTCTGTAAAGGGCTGTTCTTATACGACCAGGAAGAACTTGATCAGGAACAGTGCCGAAATCACGTAGGTCAGAACCGAAACCTCGGAAGCCTTGCCGGTAAAGACCTTGATCACGGTGTAGGAGATCAGGCCCAGACCGATGGCATGGCCGATGGAGCCGGAGATCGGCATGGCGATCAGCATCAGCGCAACGGGGGTCAGCTCCTCAATGCTGTTGAAGTTGATATTCTTCAGTCCGGAGATCATCAGCACGCCGACATAGATCAGCGCCGATGAGGTTGCCGCCGCCGGGATGACAGCTGCCACAGGAGCGATGAACATGCACAGCAGGAAAAGGATGCCTGTCGTCAGTGCGGTAAGGCCGGTCCTGCCGCCTGCCTCCACGCCGGACGCGGATTCTACGAAGGTCGTGACCGTGGAAGTACCGCACAGGGAGCCGGTCACGGTGCCGACCGCGTCAGAGAGCAGAGCCTCTTTCATGTGGTCCATATTGCCCTCGCTGTCTACCATGCCGGCGCGGGTCGCCGTACCGACGAGCGTGCCGATCGTATCAAACATATCGATCATGCAGAATGTAATGATCAGCGTGATCGCGGTAAACCAGCCGATATCAAAAAATGTTGAGAAGTTGAACTTGAAGAATGTCGTCGACATCATATCGTTTACCGGCGGTATCCACGAAGCAGTGGACAACGATGCGAATGGATTGCTGCCAAGTACGACTGCCTGGCCGATCCAGTTGACGATGGACGCGCAGAGCATGCCGATCAGCACGGCGCTGCGGACGCCTTTGTGCGCTAAAACTACGATAACGAACAGACCGACGAACATCGTGATAACGGTCAGAACCATCGTCGTGTATTCCGCGCCCATGTTGGTCTTGATGACCGACGGGGTCAGCGCGCCGAAGAAGTCGCGCATCACATAAAACGGTGAAGCATAGTCATTGCCCTCGGCGTAGATGCCGACATTTGAGCCGACGCCGATGTTCATCAGCATCAGTCCGATCGCGGGTGAAATGCCCATCCGCACGCCGTAAGGGATCGCTTCGACGATCTTGTCACGGATATTTAAAATGGACAGGATGACGAAAATGATGCCCTCCACGAGAATGATGCAGAGTGCCGCCTGGAAGCCCTCGGTGTAAGAGATCCCGAGCATCCCGGCGATGTTGGTGACGACAACGGCAAAGAAACTGTTTAAGCCCATGCCCGGTGCCATCGCGAACGGCTTGTTTGCAAGAAACGCCATGCAGAACATACCGATCGCCGATGCGACGCAGGTAGCCATGAACACGCCATTCCACAGCGGACTGCCGACATCGAAGTTGGTCAGCAGGTTCGGATTCAGGGCAATGATGTACGCCATCGTCATGAATGTCGTAAGACCTGCGATCAACTCTGTACGGACGGTTGTGCCGTTCTGTTGCAGTTTGAACAGATTTTCCATGATTTCCTCCTAAAAAGATTTTTACAATTACTGTAGCAGTCTACTATAACAGATAAAAAAATTCTATTGGAATTATGTCCATTATCTGCTTCGGTGCATCGCGCGCATTTGGCAAAAATATAATAAAAAAGGATGAATAGGGCGTGATTGAAAAAGCCGAATTGAAAAAGCTGAATTGAAAAAAA
>JAFUYB010000031.1 GCA_017470735.1 Lachnospiraceae bacterium
ATTATGGTGCTTCCGTTATAATAAGGACAACTCGCAGGAATCCAGTAAAATCAAGGGTTCGACATATGTTGTTCTTATTTTTTAACCAGATATGGCTAGGTCTGGGGAAAGGAGGCAAGACCATTTTATCAATCACACTCCTTGTATGGTGATAGTCGAAAACTGATCTGAAAATTTCATGTATACCCCGATCGGGGCACAATGAATTCACCATAGAGGATATACCGGACAGCGACACCGCGCTATGCATCAAGTGCGCAGTTTTGCTGTCCTGTTTAGTTTCCTGCATAGGAAACGCGAACTGAATAGCAGGCAGCTGCCGGACATGAATGCGGAAAAAATGACCAGATTTTTGAGAATCAAAAAATTCGGGCATTCAGAGAGGCTGTGAAGATACCCGGGGACACTCAAGATCCAGAAAGCACGGACAGAAGTGTTCCCGTTTTGTTTCCGTTAAAGGGAGAACATCAAAAACATTCGGCGTGTTTTCATGCAGACAGATATAGAGAAGCCGCTTATCATGCGTTTTTTAAGGAGGGAACCAATGCTGAAGATAAGGCTCATGGGTAAAACGAACGACATCAAATGGTACCGGAAGATACTCGACAGGGACAAGCGGGTGCGGGTAACGGAGCATTCCGAGATACTGCCGCTCGGCAACAGCAGGAGATTTTTCAGGGGATATTCCCAAGTGGAAAGAGCGGACGGAAAGCCGTAGGAAGGAGGACAGCGTCATGGCAGAACGAGAGGGAAGAAAGACGGAGGCATTCGATTATTATTACGGGAAGGAGGCAGAGCAGTTTTCTTTTTTCCGCATTCCACGCATCATAATAAAGGACAGGCGGTTCGCCGGGCTGTCAAGCGACGCAAAACTGCTGTACGGGCTCCTGCTGGATCGGATGGCACTGTCAAAAAGCAACGGATGGACGGACGGAGAAAACCGTGTATATGTCATATACACCATCAAGGAAATCCAGAACGACCTGGGATGCGGTAAGGACAAGGCAGTCAAAACGATGGCGGAGCTTGACAGCGTGAAAGGCATCGGGCTTGTGGAAAAGAAACGCAGGGGACTGGGCCTGCCGGATATCCTGTATGTCAAGAATTTTATCACGGAAAGCCCCATGAATCTGGGAGGAGACGAAAAATCCAGCTTCAAGAGTTCTGGAAAACCGAAGTCAGGAGTCCTGAAAAGCCGTATTCAAGAAGCAGGAAATGCAGAAGGCAGGAATACGGAATGTCCGGCTTCAGGAAGCCGGAGAAACAGAACTGCAGCGGTCGGCATTTCCGAACCGAATTATAATGAAGGGAATAATACTGACAGAGGACAGAACGAATCCATCCATCAGCCATCCGTGCAGAACGGGGTTTTGGGAAAAGATGAAAGATGGATGGATGCGGAACAGACCCTGCGGCTGATCCGCCTGAACATCGACTACGGGATGCACATGGAAAGCGACAGCGAAGACGGCAGACGGCTGTTCGGTGAGCTCTATCGGGTCATCGCGGACACGGTGCGGGGGCATCCGGTCCAGGTGAGAATCGGGGACGCAGTGTTCCCGTATGAAACTGTCCGGTCAAGGTTCCTGGAACTGACGGGGGAACATATGGAGTATGTGCGCGACCGGATCTCGGAAAATACGGGAGAGATACGCAATATCCGGGGCTACATGCTCGCAGCCCTCTACAATGCCCCTGCGACGATGGGGACATACTACCGGCAGCAGGTCCGGCACGACATGTACGGCGGGGGATGGGAAGAGGACGGCATCGTATGACGGATGAAAACTGAAAATGCATGGCACAAGGGGCAGCACGGAAGGACACACATGACACGTGCGGCTCCTTTTCATTTCAGCAGCAGGAGGGAGAAGCAGAGTGGCAGGAGAAAACAGGAAAGGACACGGGAAGGCGGCGAGGGATTCTCCGCCCGTGATACGGACGGAAGACGGGCGCGTCACCGCCGTCAGCTGGGAAGTCTACCGGGAATACCACCGCATGAGGCGCCGGGAGATGTACCAGGAGGAGCAGAAGCGAAAATACGGCATGGTAAGCCTGGATGCGGCGGGATACGACATGGGAGCCGCTTTCGGCGGAAGCGCCGCAAAACAGTCCTGCGTCGAAGACGCGCTGCTGTCGGAGTGGTATGTCCGCAAGCTGTACGAGGGGATCGATGCCCTGGACGCATGGGACAGGCGGCTCGTCGGGCTGCTGTACTTTGCAGGCATGACAGTAAAAGACACGGCAGGAGCCCTCGGATGCAGCAGAGGGAAGGTGTACGCGCACAGGAAGAAGCTGCTGGCCGCCCTGCGCGGACGGTTCGAGGCGGAAGGCGTCCACGAATATGCGTTATGACGGAAACGGAGAAAGACGGAAGGAGGAGCGATGGATTCAGAAAGAAAGACAAAGCGGCTGCTGGCGGCAGTTCTTGCGGCGGCTGTTCCGCTGGCGGCCTGCGGGCTTGCCGGACGGAAGCCGGTTCTGCCGGACGGCGGAAAGGGGAAAGCCGGAGGGGGCGGCGGGCAGCCTGCATGCAGTGCCTGCGGCGGAAAAGCGGCAACGGACGGCAGTAAGTGGACACGCTATAAGGCAGACAGCGGGGATGCCAGCGTCCGGTTCGACTACCTGCCAGGCTATGAACCGGTCACGGATGAGGAGCGACGGCGGCTCGTGCTTCCGGACTCCCAGACCGTGCTGGAGGGGCCGGACGGCGGAACGGTACACGCGGAGATTTCCCGTAACCCGCATGACACGCTGATGAACGAGACGGCAGAGGACTTCGCGGGCGTCTGGGAGGAATACGGGATGTCCGTCTGGACAGAGACGGTCGAAGCCGGGGAGTACCAGGGCTTCGAATACCGGATGGGGCCGGATCCGGTGACGGGGAATTACACGGCGGGATTCCAGATTTCGGACGGCAGGACGAGAATATCCCTGGACGCAATGAGAAAGGACGGAATGCCGCCGATGTTCAGGAACGTGACGGTCACGGAACGGAGGCACGGGAATGGATGAGGAGAAGAAGAAAAAGGCAAAAGGCGCCGCAGGAAGCGCGAAAAAGAAAACGGAGCGGGATGAAAAGGAAGGCCGCAGGACGAAGGCCCTGGCCGCCGCGCTTCTCCTTCTGATCCTTGCGGCCGCCGTCCTGCTCCTGCGCTCCTGCGGGGCTGCGGAAGACGCAGGAGGCCCGCCGGAATATGAGGACAGCGCAGAATACGAAACGGACGGGGCCGGGGATGCCGACCCGGCGCGGCTTAATATCGCGGTGCTGCCGGATTACACGGTATCGGCGCACAGCCCCTGCATACTGATCCCTTACCCGAAGGAGAATGCGAATGACATCGAATTCGTCTTCCGCGAGAAGGACAGCGGCAGGGAGATTTACGCGACGAAGCGGATACGCCCCGGGACGGTCGTCCGGGCGGATATGTACGGATGCTGCAAGCGGGGAGACAACGGGCTGCTCGTGGAAGTGCGGGTATTCGACCGGAGGACATGGGAGGAAGTCCCGTGCGCGGTGGCCCTTGAGACGACAGTAACGAAACAGTAGCGAAAGGAGGCAAAGGACATGGAAAAAGACAGGCATTGCAGGAAGGAGCGGATCATGGCGTGCTTTGCGGCGGTTTTAGCGGCCGCGCCGCTGTGCATGCCGTCCGCGGCACGGGCGGACGATGTGGAGGTGCCGCCTGCCGGAGACACGAGCCGCGACGTGACGGCGGCGTTCACGGTTGACGAAGCGACGCTCGCGGATCTGGGTTACGGCGCGGTAGCGAGCATCCCGGTGTCCATGACGCTGCCGTATGACAGCACGGCGAAGGCGTTCTCGGACAGCGTGACGGTATACTGCTCCGGCGTGCTCGGCGACGGGAAGAAGGCATCGGTGACGGTCAACGCTGACGCGGACAAGTACGGCGTGATCCGCGGTCCCGGAGCGGAAACGGCGAGCGTGAAGGGCAAGACGGGGTTTTCCGTTTCGCTGTCGAAGACAGAATGGACGAAGGACGAATGCCGCGAGAACCTGACGAAGCTGAGCGGGAACAATGAGGCGACGAAGACCGGCACGCTGTCCGTCACCGTGCCGGGAAAGGGGTTCATCCCGTCTGGCACTGGCGCGTTCAGGACATATGTGCCGCTGGTGATCGGGCAGGAGGACGACGGATGAGGCACGGAAAAGGCGCGCGCAATGAACGGCGCATATTCCCCGCCGCGGTTCTCGCCGCCATGCTCGCGCTCGCCGTCCCGCACGGGGCGGACGCGGCAGGGAGCGCGGTGACGGTGCGGATGGACACGCAGATCACCCTGTCCTACGACGCGGAAGCAGGAAAGTTCACTGGAGAGGGGAAACTGCGGGAGTTCGCGGACGACGGATACCTGCACCGGATTGTCGGGGTATCATTCCCGGAGAGATTCGCAATGGAGACGCCTAAGGGGACGGAAGCCGCGCCGGAAGGCACGGAAGCGGCCGTGGCGGGCACCATGTCGGCGAAGAGGGGATTCTTCAACAGGGAAGCGGAAGACGGCTCCGGAGAAGACGCGTATGATTCCGTCCTTACCGTGGCGGTTCCGCTGACGGAAGACTTCCTGGAGTATGGCGCGGGGGAATACCGTCTGACCGTGCCGGTGACGCTGGCGCTTGAAGAGGCATACGGCCTGTACCGGAGAGACTATTCCTTCAGTTCCTGCGAGGAGCTGTACGGGAGCGGGGAACTGTACATGGATGGCAGCGCCGTCTGGTTAGAGGAAGCATCAGGACTGGCCTTCGAAGCTCCTCCGGGCACCACGGCGGTCATTCCGGGGGACGGGTTCAACATCAGGGAACTGTGGCTTCCGGGAACGGTCACGGGCGAAAGCGGGCTCCTTGAAGACAGCACCACCCGGCAAGTCGTGATCGGGGAAGGGATGACAGAGCTGCCGGACGGGCTGTTCCGTGCGAGTTACCAGCTGAGGGAGGCCATCCTTCCGAACAGCCTGCGGAAAATCGGGAGCGGGGCATTCGGCAACTGCACGCGGCTTGAGTCCGCGCAGATACCGTCCGGAGTGACGGAAATCGGGGACGGAGCGTTCATCCGGTGCCGGTCGCTGGCGGCCGTGGAACTGCCGGAAAGCGTCACAAAAATTGGGAAGGAGGCATTTTATGCATGCACGGGCATGGAGCGGATTTTGCTCCCCGCCTCGCTGGAGACGGTGGGCGAAGACGCGTTCGGGCGAACAGACGGCCTCACGGTCCATTACGCGGGGACGCGGGAGCAGTGGGAGGGCATCGAGCTGAACGGCTGGGAGCCGGAGGACATTGTCTTCGGAGCCGGAGGACAGGCTGCAGGACAGGCATGGAACGAAAAACCGGGCATCATATGAGGAACCCGGCACTGTGCCCTGAAAGGAAAAACTCCGTCAGTGCAGGCCGGGCAGAAACCAACATCAGAGGAGGAATAACATGGAACGGACGAAAGAATTCAAAAGAACGGCACGGGGCATGGCGGCAGCTGCCCTTGCAGCGGCCATATTTGCGGGAAGCATCACGGAAAATGCATCCGCCACGGAACGGACGACATACACGCTGGACGGATCCGGAACGGAGAAGAGCGGAAGCGTAACGGCGAAATTCACGATAGGGGACGCGGAGCTTTCGGCGCTCGGCTACACGACGACGGTGTCCATCCCGAATGCCGTCACGCTGACACTGTCGGACGGCAAGTTCACGGGCAGCGACTACATAGGGGTGTCCGGAATCCTCGAATCCGCGCAGACCGTCAAGGTGAAGATCGATACGGACAGCGCGGACTATAAAACCGTCAGGGGGCCGGCGGGATTTTCAAAGAATCTGTCGCCGCTTCCGTCAGACAGGTTCGCCGAGTCGCTGTCGAAGACCAGCTGGTCGGCGCCGCAGGCATATGCGAACCTGGAGGACAAGACGGCGGGGAAAGCGGTTTCCGCATGGACGGAGCAGGGGAAGCTGTCCGTGTCCATTGACGGCAAGGCATTCGTGCCGCGGTACAAGGGCAGCTACACGACGGCGGTGCCGCTCATCATCGAACTGGACACTCCGTGAGGAAGCCCGCAGGACGGAGGAAAGACATGGGAAAGAAAAGAAAATGGCCGCGGGCTGCATGGGCGCTCGCCGCCTGCCTGCTGGCGGCTGCGGCACAGAGCACCCGCGCGGATGCGGCAGGAAAAGGGATCGAGGTGACAGCGGAGACGGAAATCGTCCTGTCCATGGAAGCAGCAGGGCAGCCGGGCTTCCTGCTGCATGGCGAGGGAGAACTGTACGAGCTGGCGGAAGAGGAGATGGCACACCGGACCGTGACGGTATCGGTGCCGGACGCATTCACCATGTCAACGCCAAAAGGGGAGATGCCCGCACCGGACGGGACGGAAGTTGCCGTCTCAGGCGTACTGTCGGCGAGGCGGGGATACCACAACCTGGCGGACATGAGAGCGGGAGGGATACCGGACGGCAGGAAGACGAAAATCAGCGTGTCCGTGCCGCTGACAGAGGATTTCCTCAGATACGGCGCGGGGGAATATTCCATGCGGATTCCGGTCGTGTTCACCTATGGGGAGGACTACGGCTCATATGACGGCGATTACAGATTCACGCCGTGGGACGAGATGGCCGCCGCCGGGGGCGTCACAGTCAGCGGCACGGAAGTCACGGAAGCGGCGGGGGACGGCATATACCTAGAAATCCCGCCAGGGGTCACGGCACTCGCGTCTGGATTCCTCCGGGGGTCAGCATACCGGGATGTCTGGGTTCCCCCGTCCGTGGCGGGAAGCAGCTACGCTTTCCGCGGCAGTGCCGTAAAGCGGGTAGCGTTCGGGGAGGGCTTTTCCGAAATCCCTGCGGGAATCTGCCGCGCGGCGGAAATGCTTGAAGAGGCAGAGGTGCCGGAGGGCGTGACGAAATACGGAAATGACGCGTTCAGAGAATGCGCGAAGCTGAAAGAGGCGCCCATGCCGGAAACGCTCGCGGCGATGGGAACATACACATTCGCGGGATGCACCGGCCTCGGAGAAGCGGACTTTCCGGCATCGCTCGGATCGGTGGGAGCGGAGTGCTTTGAGGGCTGCGCGGGATTAAGAAAGCTAACAGTGAAATCGGATATCACGGTGACGGACAACCCCGTCCTGATCTACGGCTCTCCGTTTGACGGCACGGCGCTGGAGGAGGTCGTGTTCGCTGAAGGGGTGACATCCGTGGGCAAGGGGTTCCTGGGCGGCGCGTGCGGCAGGATGACATCCCTGTCGCTGCCGGAAACGTTGAAGCGGATCCGCATGGATGCGTTCAAGGGCTGCACGTCAATGGAAACGCTTGAACTGCCGGAATCGCTCACGACGCTCGGCGGCGCGGCGTTCGCGGAGTGCACGGCACTAAAGGAACTGACTGTGCGGTCGAACTTAAAGACGGAAGAGATGAGCACCGGCAGCCCTTTCCTGCACGCAGGACTGGAAAGGATTGTCATCGCCGAAGGAGTGACGTCGGTGCCGGGGGCACTGTTCGAGTCGGGCTGCGCGGACCTTGAGTCCCTGTACCTTCCCAGGACACTGAAGACGCTGGGATCCCTTGCGTTCAATGGCGCTTCTTCGCTCAGGGAGCTGACCATACGGTCGGACATCAGAATGAATTATGTGTATTTCCGCGACGGCGCTTTCAGGGACTCGGGGCTGGAGAGGATCACGGTGGCGGACGGGGTGACGGCGCTGCCGGGCTATATATTCACGGGAGGCTGCGCGAATTTGAAAGAGCTGCACCTGCCCGGGACGATTGTCTCAATCGGGCCGTCCGCATTCGACCGCTGCCCCGAGCTGGGGGAGCTGGAGCTCCCCGCGTCGCTGAAGTCGGTGGGAGAATACGCTTTCCGCGGGGCGGAATCACTGAAGGAGATACACATCCGGTCGAACCTGAAAGTGACGAAAGACCTGTACACCGCATCCCCGTTCGCCGCTTCAGGGGCGGAGACGGTCGTCGTGGAAAACGGCGTGACGGCTCTGCCCGATTATCTGTTCGACGGGGGCTGCGCGGACATGGCGGCGCTGTCCCTTCCGGACACCCTGAAGACAATCGGGGCATACGCGTTCCGGGGCTGCACGGGACTGCGGACAGTCGCCCTGCCCGCCTCCCTGAAGACCGTCGGCCGCAGCGCGTTTGCGGGAGGCGCGGTCACCGCCGTCGTCTATGCAGGGACAGAAAGCCAGTGGGAGGCGGTGGAACTGAACGGATGGACGCCGGAAAGCGTTACCTGCGGCGATGGAAGCACGGAACCGGAAGCGGCAGGCATATATGGACAACGGAGCGGATCGAAAGGAGGACTATTATGGAAAACGGACAACAGAGGCGTCAAGACAGCGGGCAGGACGGAAGCATTTTTGAAACGGTCGGCAGGAACTTAAAGTCGCTGGACGGCAGAACGGCGCCGTGGATGGTACTGGGGCTGTGCCTGCCGCTGGCCGGATTCATCCTGTGCATGGCGTGGAAGGATACGCGGGAAGCCGACGCAAAGGCAGCAGGAACGGGGGCGTTTCTGGGCATCCTCGTCTCCGCGGCCCTGTATGCGGCGGTCACGGCGGGAACCATGCTGCGGCTGTTCCTGTGACGGCCGGCGCGCAGAATGCAGCGGAAAACGACGACATGGCGGGAGGTGAGGCGCAGTGCAGGAGGAAACGGCTGACAAGTGCGTGGCGGTGGTCATAAACGGAGGGAAGATATCAGAGCAGATTTTAAGGGACGCCGTCATGCAGGCAATGCAGACGATGGAAACCAACAGGACGGGGGACGGAAAGGAAGCGACCTACCGGGGGAAGGTGAGAATCGTGGATCTCGCGCCGGAGGGCGGGGAGCTTGCCAGCATCGAGATCACGGACAGGAACATACGCTCCTTTGAACGGTACGCAAGGAAATACGGTGTAGCCTATGCCCTGAAAAAGGACCGTTCGCGGAAGCCTCCGCGTTACATCGTGTTCTTCAGGACGAAACAGGCTTCCCAGATGGAGGAGGCCTTCAGGGAGTACACGGCCAGGGCGCTGGACAGGGGGGAAAAACCGTCCATCATGGAAGCGGTGAGAAGAGCCGCCCGGCAGCAGACGAAGCACAGGGAGCGGGAAAGGACAAAGCAGAAATCACGGAGCGAGGCGAGATAATGGAAAGAAAGAAGACATTCGCAGCGGCAGCAGCGGCAATCATGGCATTTTATCTGGGAAACCGCCTGTCATGGCTGTACGGGTACTGCAACGGAAGCAGCAGCGCGGAGCGCTTGGCGGTTCTTGCCGTCAACTTGGAGCAGGCGTTCAGGCCGTATCCCAGCTTCGCAGTGAAGGATCTCGCAGCAGGGCTTTCCGCCGCGGCGATCACGGCGGGCGCCATGCTGCTGCGCATGCTGGACGCGAAAAAATTCCGCAAGGGCACGGAGTACGGCTCGGCGAGGTGGGGCAGGCGCAGGGACATAGCGCCGTTCATGGACAGGAAGGATCCCGCCAACAACATGATCCTGACTGCCACGGAGGGCCTCAGGCTGCGGGGCAGGCCGGAGCATCCGAAGTACGAACGCAACAAGAACGCCATCGTCATCGGAGGGAGCGGCAGCGGCAAGACGAGGTTTTTCGTGAAACCGAACCTGATGCAGATGACGGAAGGCGTAAGCTACATCGTCACGGATCCGAAGGGAACGGTGGCCGCCGAGTGCGGGCGCATGCTCGTCCGGCACGGGTACGGCATGAAGATATTCAACACGGTCAATTTCACGAAGTCGATGCACTACAACCCGTTTGAGTACATCAGGAGCGAGAAGGACATCCTGAAGCTCGTCAACACGCTGATCATGAACACGAAAGGCGAGGGCGGGAACCAGGGGGAGGACTTCTGGGTGAAGAGCGAGCGCCTGCTCTACGCGGCGTACATCGGCTACATCTGGTATGAGGCGCCGGAGGACGAAAAGAATTTCTCCACGCTGATCGAGATGATCAACGGCTCCGGGGCGCGTGAAGACGACGAGGACTACAAAAGCCCCATTGATGAAATGTTCGACAGGCTGGAAGCGAAGGAGCCGGATCATTTCGCGGTGAGGCAGTACCGCAAATACAAGCTGGCAGCAGGAAAGACCGCGAAAAGCATACTGATTTCCTGCGGGGCGAGGCTTGCCCCTTTCGACATAGGGGAGCTGAGGGAGATCATGGCATACGACGAGATGGAGCTGGACAGGATAGGGGAGAAGAAGACTGCGATGTTCATCATCATTTCCGACACGGACACGACCTTCAATTTCGTCGTGGCGATGATGTACACGCAGATGTTCAACCTGCTGTGCGAACGCGCGGACGACATCCATGGCGGAAAGCTGCCTTACCATGTGAGGATACTGGCGGACGAGTTTGCCAACATCGGCAGGATCCCGAACTTCGACAAGCTGATCGCGACAATCCGGAGCAGGGAGATTTCGGTCGCCGTCATCCTGCAGTCGATGTCCCAGCTGAAAACCATGTACAAGGACGCGGCGGAGACGATATCGGGGAACTGCGACACGATGCTGTTCCTGGGCGGCAAGGAGGCATCCACGCTCAAAGAGATATCGGAGGTCCTCGGGAAAGAGACGATCGACCTGTGCACCACGTCTGACACCAGGGGGCAGGGCAGGTCATCGGGCATCAATTACCAAAAGGCGGGGAAAGAGCTGATGACGAAGGACGAGCTCGCCGTCATGGACGGGGGAAAGTGCATTCTGCAGGTGAGGGGCGTGCGGCCGTTCTTTTCGGACAAATACGACATCACCGGACATCCCCGGTACAGGGAGCTGTCAGACCATGACAGGAAAAACGCGTTCGACACCGGGGCATATGTCAGGGCACGGTGCAGGATAAGGCAGTCGGACATGGCGGAAGTCTACGAGTGCGGATGAAAACGCCGCAGGGAGAAACGGACGCCGGAACGGCGGGAAAGGCACGGGCAAAGAGGAAAGCAGGGCTCTTTTCCCCGCATAACGGGAAGATCAGAACAGAAAAAGAAATCGGAGGTATGAAATGGCAGTATTCACAACGGGAATCACGGTGCTCCAGAAAATCGTCATCGCCATCGGCGCAGGGCTCTGCGTCTGGGGCGGAATCAACCTGATGGAAGGCTATGGCGGGGACAACCCCGGAAGCAAGAGCCAGGGAATCAAGCAGCTCCTCGCGGGCGGGGGCGTCATTATTATCGGAACGACGCTCGTGCCGCTGCTGTCCGGGCTCCTGAATTAAGGAGGCCGAAGATGCTGGAGGGCATTTTTGAGGAAATCGCGGAATGGATGCACGGGCTGCTCGCTGACATGGTGCTCGCTGACATGGAAGCGATGTACGCAGACGCGGACGGCCAGGCGGGGATGATCGCGGGAGCCGTAGCGGTGACGCCGCAGGGATGGAACGCGCCGGTCTATTCCATGATAAGGAACCTGTCCGACTCGATAATGATGCCGGTGGCGGGCATCATCATTACCTATGTCCTGTGCTATGAGCTGGTGTCCATGCTGACCGAAAAGAACAACATGCACGACATCGACACATGGATGTTCTTCAAGTACCTGATCAAAGCGTGGATCGCGGTCTACCTGGTGTCGCATACGTTCGACATCACGCTTGCGGTTTTCGAAATGGGAAGCAGGATGGCGAAAACGGCGGCGGAAAGCATACGGGGAAGCACGGCGCCCGACGCGGCGGAGCTGACGCGGATGCTGGAGGAGAAGATGGAGGGGATGGGCCTCGGCGAGCTGTTCCTGCTCGAAATAGAGGCATCCTTCGTGACAGTCGGGACGCAGATCCTGTCCGCGCTGACGGCGGTCATCCTTTATGCGAGGATGGTGGAAATCTACCTGTACATATCGGTCGCCCCCGTGCCGTTCGCCACATTTTCCAACCGCGAGTGGGGGCAGATAGGGAACAACTACCTGCGCGGGCTCTTCGCGCTGGCGTTCCAGGGGTTCTTCATCATGGCGTGCGTCGGGATCAACGCAGTGCTGGTGGAATCGGTCCACACGGCGGACAACATCCACGCGGCGCTGTTCGGCACGGCGGCGTACATGGCAATCCTCTTCGTCTCCCTGCGCAGGACAAAGGGGCTGAGCCAGTCGGTATTCAGCGCGCATTAGCGCGGGAATGGAAATGGAAAGGAAGTGAACAACTATGGCATATGTTACGGTGCCGAAGGATCTGGACAGGGTCAAGAACAAGGTAGCGTTCAACCTGACGCTGCGGCAGGCCGCCTGCATCGGGCTGGCCGCTTCTGCCGGCGTGCCGTTTTATTTTCTGACGCGGGACGCGGTCGGGGCGTCGAACGCGGCTTCGGGAATGGTCATCCTGATGCTGCCGGTTTTTTTCTTCGCGTTGTATGAGAAAGACGGGCTGCCGCTGGAGAAAGTGCTGATGAACGCCATCACGGTGCACCTGCTTAGGCCGGCAGAAAGGCGGTACGAAAGGGAGGCAGGGGAAGCCGGGAAAAGGAAGGGCACGGGAGGAATCAGGAAAGAAACGGCAGATCCGGAAAATGGGAAAGAGAGGACCGGGAGCGGGACGCTCCTGCCGGAGCCGGACAGAGGGCTCCCCGGCAAGCGGGCAGAAGCCGCGCATGACGGGGAAGCGGAAACGGAAGACGGGACGGAGCCCCGTGCCCCTGCCGGGCCGCGGGCAGGGCAGGAGGCATACCTGGACGGCCTGCTCGAAAGCATGGAAGGAGGCGGGGCACGGCATGGTTAAAAAGAAAAAAATGTCCGCGCAGGACTCCATACCCTACCGTGAAATGGCCAGGGACGGGATATGCCGCATCAGAAACGGACTGTATTCCAAGACGGTGCAGTTCTTCGACATCAACTACCGCCTGGCGCAGAAAGAAGACAGGGCAGCCATCTTCGGGGGCTGGTGCGGTTTCCTGAACTACTTCGACAGCGCCGTCCATATCGAGATCACGTTCGTCAACCGCCGCGGCGGGATGCGGGAATACGAGGACGCGGTTGCGATCGCGCCGAAGCACGACGCGTTCGATGAGGAGCGGGCGGAGTACGCGGGAATGCTCAGGGAGCAGCTCGCAAAAGGGAACAACGGCATCAGGCGGGCGAAGTACGTGACCTTTGCCACGGAGGCAAAGGACATCAGCGAGGCACGGCCCCGGCTGGAACGGATTGAGGCGGACATGAGGAACAATTTCAAGGCAATCGGAGTGCGGAGCGAGCCTTTGGACGGAAGGGAAAGGCTGAAACTGCTGTACGAGGAGTTCCATCCGGGCGTTGCGGAACCATTTTCCTTCTCCTACCGGGAAATGGAGGCGGGGAGGTCCACGAAAGATTACATCGCGCCGGAATCGTTTTATTTCGGAAGCAGCAGGGACTTTTGCATCGGGAAGCACCGCTGCGCGGCATCCTACCTGCAGCTTTCCGCGCCGGAGCTGTCAGACAGGATGCTTGCGGATTTCCTCGACCTCGACCTTGACCTCACCGTGTCGCTGCATCTGTCGCCGATCGGTCAGGCGGAGGCGGTCAGGCTCGTGAAAGGCAAGGTGTCGGACATCGACCGCATGAAGATAGAGGAGCAGAAGCGGGCGGTGCGTTCCGGCTACGACATGGACATCCTGCCTTCGGACCTGAACACTTTCGGCGATGACGCAAAAAGACTGCTTCACGACCTGCAGTCGAGGAACGAGCGGCTGTTCACGGCGACGGCCATCTTCGTCAACAGGGCAGGGTCGAAGCGGGAGCTTGCCGATGCCGTCTACCAGACGGCGGGCGTGGCCTTAAAGCACAACTGCAGGCTGGAACGCCTTTCCTGCATGCAGGAGGACGGGCTGATGAGCGCGCTCCCCCTGGGCGAAAACCGCATCCCCATCGGGCGGCGGCTCACGACGACGGCGGCCGCGGTCTTCGTGCCGTTCACAGCCGAGGAGCTGTTCATGCGGGGGCAGTCAGTGTACTACGGGCTGAACGCCATATCGAACAACATGATCATGGCGGACCGGAAGAAGCTGAAGAACCCGAACGGCCTGATCCTGGGCACGCCGGGCAGCGGCAAGAGTTTTTCGGCGAAGCGCGAGATGGCGAACGCATTCTTTGTGACGGACGACGACATCATCATCTGTGACCCGGAAGCGGAGTACAGCCCGCTCGTGCAGGCGCTCGGCGGGCAGGTCATCCATATCTCGCCGTCAGGCAGGGATCATGTGAACCCGATGGACATCAACATGAATTACGCGGACGGCGACAGCCCGCTCGGCGTGAAAGCCGATTTCATACTGTCCCTGTGCGAGCTGATTATGGGAAGCCGGGACGGAATCGAGGCGCAGGAGAGGTCTGTCATCGACCGCTGCCTGCCTGCTGTTTACGAAAGATATTTCTCAGATCCGCGCCCGGAAAACATGCCGGTGCTGGGAGACCTGCACGAGCATCTCCTGCGCCAGCCGGAAGAACAGGCGGGGCGCATCGCGACAGCGCTGGAAATCTATGTCAGGGGTTCTTTAAATGTCTTCAACCACCGGACGAACGTGGCCCTCGGCAGCCGCATCGTCTGTTTTGATATCAAGGATTTAGGCAAGCAGCTCAAAAAAATCGGGATGCTCGTCATACAGGACCAGGTCTGGAACCGCGTGTCGGCGAACAGGGAGAGCCGGAAGTCCACGAGGTACTACATCGATGAGATGCACCTGCTCCTGAAGGAAGAGCAGACGGCGGCGTACACGGCCGAGATATGGAAACGGTTCCGCAAGTGGGGAGGAATACCGACAGGGCTGACGCAGAACGTCAAGGACCTGCTCGCAAGCCGCGAGATCGAGAACATTTTCGAGAACTCGGACTTCATACTGATGCTCAACCAGGCAGCGGGCGACCGGGAGATTCTGGCGGACCACCTGTCCATTTCGCCGAAGCAGCTTTCTTATGTGACGAACAGCGGGGAGGGCGAGGGCCTCCTGTTCTTCGGCAACACGATTGTCCCGTTCATCGACCGCTTCCCGCACGACCTGAAACTGTACGCGCTGATGACGACGAAGCCGGAAGAGGCCGGAATGCGCAGGGGAAAGGAAGCTGAAAGCACGGGCAGGAAGCCGGGCGGAAGGAAAGACGGGGCATGGCAATGACGGAGGGCAGCAATGGCGAAAGGACATTTTCCGGACGGGATACAAAGCAGGACGGAACGGGACGGGAGGAAAGCGGTTCAGAGAAAAAGGTACAGGCGGGCGTACCAGGAGGCAAAGAGGCAGGGGGAATCCCCGGATCTGTTTTTTTCTGCCAGAGATACTGCAGCCTGCGCCGCAGGAAAGGCGTCCGGCAGACGCCGGGCGGGCACGGCAGGGGCATATTCCGGCAGAAAGAGGGCAGAGGATGCCGCAGCTGGCCTTATCGTGCTTGCGGCCATGCTGGTTATGTCGCTGTATTCCGGCTGCGCGGCCCTGCTCGGCAGCGGGGCGGCCGTCATTTCCACGACATACCCGGGGGAAAGCGCCGGGATAAGAACCGCCGATGAAGCGTACCGTGCCCTTGAACGGGAACTGGATGCCCAGGTCAACGGCATGGAAAGGACGCATCCGGGCTATGACGAGTACAGGTACCAGGTGGACGAAATCACGCACGACCCGTTCCAGCTGGCGTCGCTGCTGTCGGCCAGATTCGGCAGTTACGGGCTTTCCGATGTGGAGGGCGAGCTGCCGGCGATACTGAACCTGCAGTACGAACTGGCGGTGGCGGAAGAAACGGAAATGCGGACGCGGACTTCCGCCGATCCGGAAACGGGAGAAGTGTCCGTAGAGGAATATGAACACCGCATACTGGACATTTCACTGACCAACTTCGGTCTGGACAGGGCGGCAGGGCAGTACCTGACAGAAAGCCAGTATGGGCTTTACCGGGCGTACAATGCGACGAAAGGCAACCGCAAGGAACTGTTCGACGAGGAGGAGATTACGGCGGACCCATCGGGCGGAGCGGGCGGGGGCGCGGCATACGACATCCCGCCGGAGGCACTGTCGGACGAGCGTTTTGCGAGGATGATCCGCGAAGCGGAAAAATATCTCGGCTATCCGTATGTGTGGGGCGGTTCATCGCCGTCCACGAGTTTCGACTGTTCCGGGTTCGTCTCGTGGGTGGTCAACAACAGCGGCAACGGGTGGAACGTCGGCAGACAGACGGCGGAAGGGCTGCGCCGGCTGTGCACGCCGGTGCCCGCGGAAGACGCGAGGCCGGGAGACCTGGTGTTCTTCCAGGGAACTTACAGCACAAACGGTGCATCGCACATAGGAATCTATGCAGGCGGCGGGATGATGATCCACTGCGGGAAGCCCGTGCAGTACACGAGCATCAACACGCCATACTGGAAACAGCATTTTTATATGTTCGGGCGTCTGGCTTGAGGCCGGACGGCGGGAGACGCGGCAGGAAATGAAAGGAAAGGGCGGAAACAGAGAAAGCAGCGCAAAAAAGACAGATGCTTTCCTGAAGGGGAAGCGCCTATGCGGGAGAGGAGGAAAAACATGGGACTGCGGCTGGAGAGGGCGATCGGCGAAGTGGAACGGATCGACCGGAAGATACTGATGTACCAGAACCAGAAAAAAGAGGCGGAGGCACGCCTGCGGCAGATCGAAAACGAGGAAATCATCCGTTCAGTGCGTTCGCTGAAGATGAACCGGACGGAGCTGGCCGGGCTGCTGAGGGGGCTGCAGGAAGGCACGGTGCGGCTCTTGGGAACGGACGCGGACGGCAGGATGCGGGACGGTGCGGCGGGCGGCGCCGCGCCGGCAGGAAAAAAAGAGGAAAGGGAGAATCACGATGAAAGCACGGAATGAACAGAAAAAACGGTGCAGAAAAGAAACAGCGGCACGGACGGGAGCGCTCCTGCTCTCCTTTTTCATGCTGGCGGCACGGCCCGCGGTGGCGAGGGCAGACTACAGTCCCGCAGGGGAGGACGCGCAGGAAAGCCTGGCGGCGCCGGAATACGAGCCGCAGTCCGATGCCGTGGTCGCAGAGACCGAAGGACAGCCGTTCTCAGTGGCGGGGAACGGAACGGTCATTGACGATGCCGCGGACGACGGCACGAAAGAGTTTTTCACGGTGCGGACAAAAAACAGCCAGACCTTCTTCCTGGTAATCGACCGCGCGGGCACGGCGGACAACGCCTACATGCTTTCGATGATCGACGAGGACGACCTGCAGGAGTTCCTGGAGGGAGAAGGGAACCTGGCGGGGCTTTCCCTGCCGCAGACGGAAGACCAGGAACAGGAGGAGATCCTGAAGGAAGAAGAACGGGAGAAGGCGGCGGAAGCCGAAAGGCGGAAAGCCGAGACAAAGAAAAATACATGGATTTTCGTGATTTTCCTTGCCGCCGCGGGGGCGGCTTTCTGCGGAGGGTATTACTATCTCAGGATCTACAGGCCAAGGAAAGAGGAGGAGGATGCGCCGGACGAACACTTGGAAGATGCCGGGTATGGCGCGTATGAAGCGGAAGACGAGGAGCCGGACGACGATGAGGGCGCCGCGGAAGCGCGGGAGCCGGAGCGCGGCGGACGGAAACATGGAGGGGAAGGCACGGAAGAGGAGGACGAAAAATGACGGGACAGATGCTGGTGATCGCGGAAAAGCCCTCGGTGGCGAAGACGGTGGCGAAGGCGCTCGGCGCATACCAAAACAGGGACGGCTACATGGAGGGCAGCGGCTGCATCGTCAGCTGGTGCTTCGGGCACCTTGCGGAGTACGCGCCACCGGAAGATTACGATGAAAGATACCGGAAATGGGATTTCATGGATCTGCCGATCATCCCCACGGAGTGGGAAATGGCAGTCGCGGAGGACAAGAAAAAGCAATTTTCCGTTTTAAAGAGGCTGCTGCACAGGGACGATGTGGAAACAGCAGTCAATGCCTGCGACGCAGGCCGCGAGGGGGAACTGATTTTCTGGAATGTCTATGAGCTGGCGGGCGCGGCGGTTCCGGTGAAGCGGCTGTGGATATCGTCGATGGAGGAATCCGCGGTCATGGACGGGTTCCGGAACCTGAAGGACGCGTCTTGTTACAAAGGCATGCGGGAAGCCGCCGTCTGCCGGGCGAGGGCAGACTGGCTCGTCGGGATAAACGCGACGAGGGGATTTTCAACGAAATACGGGAAAAAGCTCCTTGTCGGGCGGGTGCAGTCCCCGACACTCGCGATGGCAGTGGAAAGGCAGCGCATGATCGACGGATTCGCCAGGGAAGCGTATTTCACGGTGGCATTGAAAGGCGGCGGGATTACCGCCGTGTCGGGCAGCATGGGCACGGAAGAAGAAGCGGACGCGCTCGCGGCGGCGTGCCGGAACTCGCCCGCGGTGGTCACGAAAGTGGAAAAGAAGGAGAAACGGGAAAGCCCGCCGAAGCTCTATGACCTGACCGGGCTGCAGAGAGACGCCAACAGACTGTTCGGCTATACGGCGCAGCAGACGCTTGACGCGCTGCAGGAGCTGTACGAAAAGAAACTCGTGACATACCCGCGGACGGACAGCCGCTACATCACGGGGGACATGGAGAAGAGCACGGCAGAACTTCTGGACGGCATAGCCGGCCGTTTCTTTTTCGCGGCAGAGGCGGACGGGAAGGATGTGCGGCGGCTCATCTGCGACAGCAAGGTATCCGACCATCATGCGATTCTTCCGACATCGGAATCCATGGCGGCGGACATGGAGCGCCTCCCGGAGCGGCACCGCAACATATACCTCCTCGTCGCGGCAAGGCTGGCGTCCGCCGCCGCCGGCGAGAGGATTTCCGACATAACACGGGTGGAGGTATCCTGTGCGGGCCATATCTTTACCGCAAAAGGCGCCGCCGTCTTGCACGAGGGATTCGCCGCCGTCGATGCCGCATTCATGGCAGGCTGCGTGAATCCGCAGAAAACGGAATCCGCGGACACGGACATCCCTGCGGCCGGCGTTCTGGGCGGGCTGTCCGAGGGAACGGCGCTGCCGGCGCATACAGCGGAAAAGGCGAAGCATTTCACGTCTCCGCCGAAGCCCTACACAGAGGACACGCTGCTTGCGGCGATGGAAAAGGCGGGACGCAGCGAGACGGAGGACGGCGTGGAGCGGAAAGGCATCGGCACGCCCGCGACAAGGGCGGGAACGATCGAGAAGCTCGTCTCGGCCGGCTATCTGGAGAGGAAAGGCAGGAAGATCCTGCCGACCGCGGAGGGCACGGCGCTGGCCGGACTGCTGCCGGACAAGATGAAGTCCCCGTCGCTGACGGCGGCATGGGAGAACCGTCTGCTCGCCATAGAGAAGGGGACGGCGGACGCGGACAGATTCATGGAGGACATCATCAGCGGCGTGGATGAAATCATCTCCGGGCTGTCGCGGGTCACAGGGGAAGAGGCTGCCCTTTTTTCAAGACAGGCAGCGCTCGGGAAATGCCCGAACTGCGGGAAGGATGTCCTGCACGGGCGGTACGGGGCATACTGCCAAGGCCGGTGCGGGATGAGCTTCAAAGTATTCGGCAAGGCCGTTCCGGACCAGACGGTGGAGGCGTTATTGAAGGGCGAACCCGTCAGGATGAGAGGAAAGGACAGGAAGACCGGCAAGCCGTGCCGGTCCACGCTGATGCCGAACGGCGTGGAGCCGTATTCGGCTGAGAAGAACGGCAGAACCGTTTCAGGCTACAGGTTCGCGTTCCGTCCGCAGAAAGGACAGCCGTGATGTCGCGCAGGGGAAGGGAGCGCATATCGGCGCTCGCATGGATGCACGCGAAGGAAGTCAGCCGCTCGGCCGAGGACTGGATGGATTATCTGGACATGTCCGCAAGGCTGTACCGGTATCCATTCCGCGACAGCTTCCTGATCCACGCCCAGCGGCCGGACGCGACTGCGTGCGCGTCGTTCGACGCATGGAATGACAGCATGAACCGGCGGATCAACCGGGGCGCGAAAGGAATCGCACTGTTCGATGACGGCAGCTACAGCGGCATCCGATATGTGTTCGATGTGGCGGACACGCACCCTGCCAGGGGCGGGCAGGAGATTGCCTTGTGGACGGTGGACGCGGACATCAGAGAGAGAGTTTTCTCCCGGATCGCCGAAGCGCACGGCATAGATGCGGACCGGGAGCCGGAAGAAGTCCTGCGGGAGATTGCGCGGGCAGAGAGCGGAAAGATTACGGACAGGGCACTGTCCGCCGTCATGCGCCAGCGCGGGGGAACTGCGCTGGCGGAAATGGACGGGGAGGAACTGCGCCCCATCCTTCAAAAGCTGCTGACGGGCAGCGTGCTGTATTCGCTGTGCGCGCGGTGCGGGATGGCGGCATTCACGGATAAAGCGGAGCTGGAGGCGATCGCGTCCTTCGACGACCTGCGGACGCTTTCCATCTTAGGGAGCGCGACCAGCCGCATCGTCGAGCCGGTGCTGCGCGAAATCAGCCGAGCCGTCGCGGAATGCAGGCGTCAGGAACTGGACCAGGGAAACGCAAAGCGGGCAGAGGGCAGGCGCGCCGATGCCGCAGTAAAGGAGAAAGCCGATGAGAAGCGGAACAGACAGCAGAACGGACAGGATGGCGGCATACAGGAACGGGAAGTACGCGTTGCTGCGGGAGTCCTACCTGAAAGAGAGACAGCCGGAGCTGTACGAGGGCCTTCTGCTGACGGGAGCGCTGGAAGGACACCTGTCGATGACGGAAATGCTGGCAGAGAAACTGGTCAGCGTGCAGATGCAGGCGCTGGCGGACCGTTTCCCGCCGCCGGACAAGAACATGGACGGGCTGCGATGGACGGCGCACATGAACGGGCTGCTGCAGATGGCGGAGGAGAGCGTGATGGCAGAGACAGTGTACCGTTAGCAGATGGACAGGAAGGAGCAGCGGAGGATGAAAAAGGCATCCCACACGGCGCGGCAGGCACGGAGAGCACGGCAGATGATGCCGTCAGCGTCCATGAGGAGGCGGCCGCCCTTTTAATCGCTTTTTACGGCAGCCTGGCAGAAGGACCCGACGAGATCATATTCAGCTACGAGGAACGGACGGCATTTGAAATGGAGATCCCGGAAAATGTCTTCACGGTCGCGTCGTGGCTCAAAGACGTGGAATACTTAGCGGACCTGACGGAGAGGATCGAAGCGGCGGCGGAGTATTTCACGGAGGAAGCATCCATCGTCACGGGCGGTTACCTGCCATCCGCCGTCGCGTCGGAGCTGCGGGAGCTTTCCGGGAATCCGGGGAAGGAAAAAGACGGAAAGGCGAACACCGAAGACATGGCTGGCAGCCGCACTGCTGAGGAAAATGGGGCGGTGGCACGGGCGGGGCACCCGTTGCAGGAACGCGTCAATTTCCGCATCACGGACGAAAGAACCGGATCCGGCAGCATAAAAGAAAAATGCAGGGCAAACATAGAGGCAATCCGCCTGCTGAAGCGGATCGAGGAAGAAAAACGGAACGCCGCGCCCAGTGAGCAGGAGATTCTGTCACGCTACGCCGGATGGGGAGGCATCCCGCAGGCGTTTGACAGGCATAACGCGGACTGGAAGCAGGAATACGGGGAACTGAAAGCGCTCCTTACGGCAGACGAATACCAGTCGGCAAGGGCATCATGCGTCACTGCATTCTATACGCCGCCCGCCGTGGCGGAGGCTATCTACGGGGGACTGAAGAACCTCGGTTTCACGCAGGGGAACATCCTCGAACCGGGCTGCGGGACGGGCAACTTCATGGGGATGCTGCCGCAGGAGATGTCGGCATCGAAGATGTTCGGCGTGGAAACGGACAGCATATCAGGGAGAATCGCAAGGCAGCTTTACCAGAGGAACACCATCGAAATCAAGGGCTTTCAGGACACGGACTATCCTGAAAGCTTTTTTGACGCGGCAGTCGGGAACGTGCCGTTTGCGGATTATGGTGTGGCGGATCCAAAGTACGACAGGCACCATTTCCTGATACACGACTACTTCATCGCGAAGTCCCTTGACCTCGTCCGTCCGGGAGGGGTCGTCGCCGTCGTCACGTCGTCGGGGACGATGGACAAGAAGGACGGGTCGTTCCGCAGGCACATAGCCGGGAAAGCGGATCTCTTAGGCGCAGTGCGGCTTCCCAATACGGCTTTCCTGAGGAGCGCGAACACGAATGTCGTAACAGACATCCTCTTTCTGCAGAAGAGGGACAGGGCGGCGCTTGACATGCCGGAATGGGCGGGGCTGGCGACAACGGAGGACGGCTTCACGGTCAATGCCTACTTCGCGGAGCACCCGGAGATGGTCCTGGGGAGTTTCCGGGAGGATATATCGCAGTACGGACGAAAGATCGTAACGGTCGATCCCGACAGGGACAGGGACCTGCGCAAGATGCTGCAGGGGGCGGTTTCCCATATCAGGGGCAGGATACCGGACCCCCCGCGGATGGAAGAGGATGCGCGGGACGGAAGCGTCATCCCTGCAGTGCCCGGCGTGGCGAACTTCAGCTTCACTGCCGCGGACGGCGGGATCTATTACAGGGAGAACTCAAGGATGCGGCGCATGGAGCTTCCAAAAACGACAGGGGAGCGGGTCAGGGGGATGATCCGCATCCGCGACATGGTGAGGGAGCTGCTCGCCGCGCAGCTTTCCGATGCGGATGACGCGGAAATATCCATGCTGCAGCTGCGGCTCAATTCGGAATACGATGCTTTCACGAAACGTTACGGGCTTTTGAGCGCGACGGCGAATGCGCGGGCGTTCTCAGCGGACAGCGGCTACTACCTGCTGGCGTCCTTAGAGCACCTGGACGCGGAGGGCGGCCTGGAGAGAAAGGCGGACATCTTCACGAAGCGCACCATAAAGAGGGCGCAGGCGGTCACGTCCGTCGAGACGGCGGACGAGGCGCTCGCGGTGTCCATCAGCGAAAAAGCGGGGGTGGACCTGCCTTTCATGGCGCGGCTTTCGGGGAAAAGCGAGGAAGAGCTTGTCCGCGACCTTGCCGGGGTCATTTTCAAGAATCCGCTGACCGGAAACTATGAAAATGCGGATGAGTATCTCTCGGGCTATGTGAAGGAGAAGCTGGCACTGGCGGAAAGCCTTGTGGAAAGCGACCCGTCACTCGCGGTAAATGTGGAATACTTAAAATCCGCTCAGCCGCGCCCGCTGGAAGCGTCCGAAATCGGCATACGCTTAGGCGCGGCGTGGGTAAAGCCGGAATACATCACGCAGTTCATGGCAGAAACATTCCGGACACCGGAGCGGCTCGTCGGAAAAACGACGGGCGTGCTTTACAACAAACGCACGGGGGAATGGACCGTGACGGGAAAAAGCGCGGACAGGGGCAATGTATACGCCGAGCAGACCTACGGCACGGACCGGATCGACGGCTACCGGCTGCTTCAGATCACGCTGAATCTGAAGGACGCCGCAGTCTATGACGAGGTGGAGGACGCGGACGGGTCAAAGCGGCGCGTGAAGAACGCGAAGGAGACGATGCTCGCCCAGCAGAAGCAGGAACTCTTAAAGGAAAGGTTCAAGGAATGGGTATTCAAGGACATGGAGCGCAGGGAGGACTTGTGCGCCACCTACAACGAACGCTTCAACAACTACCGCCCGCGGCAGTACAGCGGCGCGCACATCCGTTTCGCGGGGATGAATCCCGAAATCGCCCTGATGGAGCACCAGAGGAATGCCATCGCGCACGCCCTTTACGGCGGAAACACGCTGTTCGCGCATTGCGTCGGGGCGGGAAAGACCTTCGAGATGGTGGCAGCAGCGATGGAGAGCAAGAGGCTGGGACTGTGCGAGAAGAGCCTGTTTGTCGTGCCGAACCACCTGACCGAGCAGTGGGGAGCGGAATTCCTGCGCCTGTACCCCGCGGCAAACATCCTCGTGGCGACGAAGCGGGACTTCGAGCCGGCGAGCAGGAAGACCTTCTGCTCGAGGATCGCGACGGGAGGCTACGACGCCGTCATCATCGGGCAGAGCCAGTTCGAGAGGATCCCCCTGTCGCCGGAGAGGCAGGAAAGGAGCATCCGCATGGAAATCGAGGAGCTGGAGCTGGCAATCGAGGACGCCGAAGGGGATGAAGCCCGTTACGCCGTCAAGCAGTTCGAAAAGATGAAGGCGAAGCTGGAAATGAAGCTGGCAAGGCTGTTCGACGCAAAAAAGGACGATGCCGTGACTTTCGAGGAGCTGGGCGTTGACCGCCTGTTCATCGATGAGAGCCACTTTTACAAGAACCTCTTCCTCTACACGAAGATGAGCAACATAGCGGGCATTTCGACGACCAACGCGAAAAAGAGCGCCGACCTGTTCGCAAAATGCCGCTACATGGACGAGATTACGGGGGGAAAGGGAGTCGTATTTGCCACAGGAACGCCAGTGTCAAACAGCATGGTCGAGCTGTATTCGATCATGCGCTACCTGATGTTTGACGCGCTGGGCAGGGCGGGGCTGGGGCAGTTCGATGCATGGGCATCGACATTCGGCGAGACCGTGACGGCGGTGGAACTTGCGCCGGAGGGGACGGGCTACCGGACGAAGACGCGGTTCGCAAAATTCTACAACCTGCCCGAGCTGATGGCGCTCTTCAAAGAGTGCGCGGACATTCAGACAGCGGACATGCTGCCGCTTCCCACGCCGGAGGCGGAGTACATAAACATCGCGGCAAAGCCGAGCGGGGCGCAGAAGGAGTACGTGGCGTCGCTGGCGGACAGGGCAGACGATGTCAGGGCGGGAAAGGTGAGGCCGGATACGGACAACATGCTCAAGATCACGAACGACGGACGCAAATGCGCCCTTGACATGAGGCTCATTGACAGCGCCTGCCCGGATTATGCGGGCAGCAAGGTCAACCTCTGCGCCGACAATGTTTACGGGATATGGTTTTCCACCCGTAAGCGAAAGTCCACGCAGCTCATCTTCTCCGATCTGTCCACGCCGAAAAAAGACGGCGCCTTCAACATCTATGACGATATCAGGGAGAAACTCGTCCGGAAAGGAATACCGATAGAAGAAATCGCTTTCATCCATGAGTACAATACGGAAAAGCAGAAGGCGGCGCTGTTCTTCAATGTCAGGATGGGAAAGGTGCGCGTCCTGATCGGGTCAACGCAGAAGCTGGGCGTGGGGACGAACATACAGGACAGGCTTATCGCGCTGCACCACCTGGACTGCCCGTGGCGTCCGAACGACCTGCAGCAGCGCGTCGGGAGGATCCTGCGGCAGGGGAACGAAAACACAACAGTCGGAATCTTTTCCTATGTCACGGAAGGCACGTTCGATTCCTACCTGTGGCAGACCGTGGAGAACAAACAGAAATTCATCGCGCAGATCATGACATCCCGCTCCCCGGCAAGGGCATGCGATGATGTGGACGACACGGCGCTGTCCTACGCCGAGGTCAAGGCGCTGGCGTCCGGCAACCCGGAAATCAGGGAGAAGATGGAGCTGGATGTCGAAGTGGAAAAGCTGAAAGTGCTGAAGAAGAATTATCTTGACAGCCGGTACCGCCTGGAAAAAAAGGTGGAACAGGAATATCCCGCCAGGATAAAGGAGGCAAGGCAGCACGCCGCGGACTGCGAGAAAGACCTTCCGTCCGCGAAGGAACTGACCGGGCGCGGCAAGGAGCATTTCTCGATGGAGATACTCGGGCGCGCCTATGACGCGAGGACGGAAGCGGGAAGCGCGCTCATCGCCGCCTGCCATGCGCTCAAGGGAGAGAACGGGGACACGAAGATCGGGCATTACGGAGAATTCGAGGTGTGGGGCGCATACCGTTTCTTCGGCAATGATTATGCCGTTTCCTTAAAACGGAACGGCATCTATAAAACAGAGCTGGGAAGCGACCCAGTGGGCAACATCCGCCGCATCCATAACGCGCTGGAGCGGATTGAGAACGACATTGCTGAGACAAAAGAGCGGATTGCCGCCATCGAGTCGCAGTCCGGGATGGCGAAGGCGGAACTGTCAAAACCGTTTGACAGGGAGGAAGAGCTGGAGAGGAAGACGGAGCGCCTGAACGAGCTGAACCTGAGACTGAACATCGGAGGAAAGGAGCGGCGGAAGGAAGAAGCAGTCGGACCGCAGGAGGAGCCGGAGCATGGCGCGGCGTCCCGGCCGGAAGAGGAGAGGGGCGGCAAGCCGTCCATCATTGCCGAGCTGTCGCAAAAAAGAGCGCAGGGAAAAAGGAGAACACAGAAACAGAACTATCCGCGCAAGGACATGGCAGCGGCATTGTAGAAGGGAGCGAACGCGAAATGGGAAAAAAGGATTTCGGCGGCAGCGGGGATTATTACGAGGTCTTCCAGATCAAGCCGGACGGGAAAGGGGCTGCATACCAGTACATGGGAATGGAATCCGCCGCGGAAAAGGGAGCAGCGATAGCGGCAGAGGACTATGAAGCGGTCTATGCGGACGGATTCGTCATCAACGGCGGCGATTCCGTGGAGGACGTGCTGGAAGAAATATGCATGGAACTGGGCATCGGCGAGCTGCCGGAAGGATTCGGGGGCAGGCAGGTCACTACGAGCGATGTCATCGTCCTGCACATGGACGGCAGGGCGGCGGCATATTATGTGGACGACATCGGCTTTGCCGAGCTTCCGGATTTTAACGGCGGCAGGGAGCAGAGGGAACAGGAGAAGGAAGAAGACAGCATCCCCGGCAAGGACGGAGGGGAAAACGGGGATCCGGAGGCACCGGCCGGCAGGGAAACGGCACCGGCGGACAAGACGCCCGCAGAGGAAAGGAACCCGGGCAGCGGGGCAGAGGAGGAGCCGGAGCTTCCGCCCCTGAAAAATATGCCGGACGGAGTGTGGCATGTCTTAGAGAAGAAGACAGTCAGCGGAAAGGAGTTCGCCATCAGGGAAACCGAGGGGCAGTTTCCGCACGGGGTCGTCATGGAGTGCGGCGGAAAGGTAGTCATGGACAACTGCTTCAACGGATTCGACAGGACGGCAATGCTTTACATCCGCTCCTTCCTGGAGGAGAACGGCCGGACGCTGGCGGAAAGGATCCCGCTGGAGGAGCATTTTTCCGTGAGGGCGGACGAGGGGGATTATGTCATCTGGGACAATTACTGCAATGCCATGCTCAGCCGGGACGGCAAAGAGAGGAGGCTTCCCGGCTTCGACGAGGCAAGGCATTTGTGCCAGAGCCTGAACCGCGAGTGCAGATCTGTTTACCGCCATACGGCGGAGTACGCGGGAACGCACGGAGAGTGGGACAGGATGCTCCGTTCAGAACAAGAGACGGCAATCTGCAGAAACGAGCTGGAGGCCGCCGTCAGGGAGAACTTCGGGACCGGCAAGGTCAAGACAGGGTTCGTGAAGCCTCTCATGGCCCGTTTCGGCGCGGAACGGATTGAGTTCGTCCTTGCCAACACGATCGTCAGGGACAGGGAGGCCGGCAGATACAGGGAAGGCATCCGCAGGTGGGCGGAATCAGTGCCGCTGAAAGAAGAGGGGACTGCCGACCGCAGCGCATCCAGCATAGCCACGCTGGAATGCACGCCGCAGCAGGTCATGGTGCTGACATCGCTGGTGCTGCAGGAAGTACAGGAAGCGAAGAACCTGCCGGAGCAGAAGGAGAACGAAAGGGAAAAGGCGGCAGACAGGGAGCCTTACTGCAAGCCGAGGCTGCATGCGCTGCGGCATGGGGAAGCGGATCTGTGGAAGAAGGCATTTGACGGGCTGCGGGAGTGCAAGGGGGCGATAGAAGAGGCCATCCGCCGGGATTTCGACGGCGAATATCTGTATTCCGACGCGCCCAGCCGGGTAATCGAGCAGTACGGGGCAGGAATGGTGGAAACAGTGCTGGCAAACACGGTCCGGTTCATCGGGACGGACAGGCGCATATGCGAAGCCAACAGGAGCTGGGCGGCGCAGATTCCCGCCGTTGAGGGGGAATATGGCAACATCAACCAGGCTGCGCTGCTGACCGTGGACGCGCATCCGGCCGTGCTTGACGGATTCATCAGCCTCGTGAGGCTCATGTCGCTGGAACGGGACATCGGACAGGAAATCGCCGCGGAGCCGGCCATGTCGTACTTCGTCGTGGAATCCGACAGCTTTCCGTTCCAGGGGGAATACAAGGAGGGGCTGACACTGGACGAAGCAGTCCGGATGTACGGGGAACTGCCGGACAGCCGTTTCACCGGAGAAAAGGCAATCGGAATCACGCTTGCGGGCGGCGGCGGGGGAACGCTGCAGACGGTGCTTGTCGAGGGCGGCGTCTTTCTTGAGGGCAATGCGGAGGAAATCAGAAAAGAAGCGGGCGGGGGGAAGGCGGACGGCCTGATTGACGGACTGCGGGACGCGTGCAGAAAGGGCAGGATCACGCAGGCCGGGCGGGAAAGCCCGCCAGCGGGCAAAAACATGCAGTCCGGTGCAGTTCCGGCCGAAGCCATGAAAGCGGAGCAGGATGCCAAGCCTCAAAGAGCGGCGACAGTCACGCCGATCCATACGCGCAAAGCGGGCAGGAAGCAGCCGGCAGCGACGAAAGAGTCCATACTCGAACAGCTCCGCAGGCACAAAGCGCAGACCGCCGCAGATGTCCCGGATGCGCCGCAGCGGGTCCCCCGGCAGGCGGCGCTGTGAGGCAGGTCCGGGAGGAAAAACAGCACTGCGCACGAAGAAACGGAAACGACAAGAAGACACCCTTTCCCGCTTGCGGGAAAGGGTGTTTTTTTGCCCCGGACGGGGCATTCAGCATTCCCAGCCGTCCGTGCGGCGGCGGATGACGACATCATAGCCGAGGATGTCCATCATTTCGGACACTTCGTCAAAGCGGATGGTCCTTTTTGCCATCTTGTTCGTGACATTCTGCGCGGTCGTCGGTTTTTCAGGATGGCGCTCATTGACCCTGCCCACCAATGACTTCAGCGTGGTGTTCTCCGCCGCCAAAACGGATTTTATCCTTGCCCTTGTATCCATGCGCATGCCCTCCGTGTTTTCTTTCATTATACCAAAACACATGGAAGAAAGCAAATGAAATATAACTATATAGAAAATCACAGCATTAAAAAGATATAAAAATTACTATAAAGATATAAAAAAGATTGACAGATATAACTATATGGTGTATAATATAACTATAAAGAAATACGGAAGGAGATGGGAGGAATGGGAAGCACGAAAAGGGACTACAGGGCGGTGGCAGCCAAGAAGCTGGCAAGGGAGCTTGAAGCGGCAAAGGATAAGGCATTCGCGGAGCCGGTCATACAGTACCTCATAGGGCGGTGCGGGGAAGACAGCGGGCTGTCGGAGGATGTGATGCAGAGGCACAAGACATTCGGGAAATGCATGGATTACCTGTACGGAAAGGCCAAAAAGATGGCGGGAAAGAGCCAGTCCGTGGCAGTGAGGGACGGCATGGTCTATGAATGGGCGGAAGACTACTACCACCGGGACGACAGGGCGGAAGAGGAGAAGAAAGCGCGGGAGAGGGCGGAGCGGAAAGCGAAGCAGCCCTCCGGCACGGCAAAGGCGGGGAGCACGGCCGTGCGGGCAAAAAAGAAAGAGCGGAAAGAAAAGCAGGCCGACGGGCAGATGGACATATTTTCCTTTATGGGAACGCAGACGGCATAGAAAGGCGGGGACGGGATGAAAAAAAGGTTATTCGCGGACATAAAGAGGGCAGAGGTGACGGAAAAAATGCGGGATATGGCGGCGCTGTCGGCAAAGACGGACTACATTGTCAGCGCGGGGCGGACCGCCGTGTACGGCAGGGACACCCTCGTGCTCAATTACTTCAGGGTCGGGGACGGGGACATTTTCCTGCAGTTCCGCACATTCTGCCAATATGACGGCTACATCACGCAGGACATGGGGCACTGCGGCGTCAAATGGAGGACTTCCTCGGCGGCGCGGCTGGTGAAGGGGAGCGTGGGCATGGCGGGCACGGAGGACATGGATGCCGTCGTCCGGTTCATGAGGGACTGCAAGGAACATCATGCGGGCACGCCGTTCGGAAAGAAGAAAATGGCGGACGGACGGCTGACGGCGGAGGACATCCGCTGGCTGATAGAGGACTATCAGGAGTGCATTATGAATGAGCGGCTTGAAGCCCTCCATCAGAAACGGAGGGAAGCCATTGATGCGGAAATGGAAAAATTCGGCGGCGTTCCCGACGATTTCGGGGATTTCGTGAAACACAGGGTGTTTGACGGGGCGAATTACATGTTCTACAGCCGGAAGGGGAAAAAAGCCTACTGCAGCCGCTGCGAAACGGATTTTGCGCTGGACGGGCATGGACATATCATCCGGCCGGAAAACGGAGACTTGGCGGAAATGGTGGGGCATAACCGCGAGATCGTCTGCCCGAAATGCGGGAGGCAGATTGTCTGCAAGTCCGAAGGGATGGGCAGGAAAAACCTGTTTAAAGTGCAGTGGAGCACGCTCGTACAGTCCTATGGCGGGGAAGTGCTGACGAGGAGCTTCTGCCACACCAAGGATCTGACGGATTACCGCAGCCCCGTCTACCGGACGGCGGAGATGTGCAGGAGCGTGCATACGGAAAAAGGGGCAAAGGATTACGAGTACTGCTATTCGCAGGCGACGGGACGCTTTGGATGGAACAGATTCCGGAACGGCATCGGATGCGGCATCATTCCGCCGAGCCGGCATGTCCGCCCGTACAGCACGGTCGTCTATGAAAGCAATCTCAGGGAAGCGCTGGCGGATACCTACATGAAATACAGCGCGATGGACGGATACATCGGCAGATGCAGTGAAAGAAACAGGGACGGGTCATTCAAGGACGGATGGGTCTGCGACCGGTACTGCAATGCCTACCGCGGATGCCCGGGCTTAGAGAAGCTGGTCAAAGCGGGGCTTTTCCGCATTGCGGGGGAAGCCGTAGCCGGCAGATACGGGAGAATCGACATGCGGGACGGCAGGACCGCCGCTGAGACGCTCGGCATCAGCAGGAGGCAGTATAAAATGCTCGCGGCCCTCGGCAACCCGTCGGGAATCGCAGTGGAAATACTCAAGAACGCGCCGGAGACGGCGGAAAAGGATTTCGCCATCCTTTATGAAATGGAAATGGAATACGGCAGGGGGACATGCGGCAGGGTGCTCCCGATGACGGAATACGCGACGCTCCGCAGAATCCGGCGTTACCTGTCGGAGCAGGGAATAAAATACATCCGAGATTATGACGACCATCTGAAACTCCTGAAGGAGCTGGGATATGACATGAAGAACACGTTCAACCTGTTTCCGAGGGATTTCCCGAAGGCGCACGAACGGCTGGCGGAAGAGCACAGAAGAAAGCAGGACGCCGTCCGCGCGGAAAAGCGGAAACGGTACGAAACGCTCGTGCGGGAAATGGAGAAAGAAACATCCGGCTCAGGGCCGCTGCATTTAAGCTCGAACGGACTGTTCATCCGGCTCCCGCGCCGGATTGACGAACTGAAGGCGGAGGGGGAGGCGCTCCGCCACTGCGTGGGAAGCTATGCCGACAGGGTGGCAGAGGGAAAGACGATGATATTCTTCATCCGGAAAGAAACGGAGCCGGACAAGTCGTACTACACGCTGGAATGGAACGGGGAAATCGTGCAGTGCAGGGGGTACAGGAACTGCGGCATGACTCCGGAAGTTGAAGCGTTTGCGGCGGTGTTCGACAAAAAAATGAGGGACTATGCGGGAAAGGAGCTGCCGCTGCGCAGGGCATCGTGACGCATGGAAACGCGAAGGACGGAACGGGGCTTCCGTCCTTCGCCGTTCCCGCAGGCCGCCCGGCGCAGGGGTTTCCGGAACCGCGGCAGTGCCCGCGGACAGCCGTGCGCCGTTCCATTCCCCGGAGAGGCCGGGGTCTGGGGCAGAGCCCCGGCTTATCACCGTCCGGAGGCGGGAAAAGACAGGACCCCCTTGCGTATGCTCATCAGGCGGACCGGGACATTTCCGTTTTTTCCATTCCCCGTGTCCGGCCTCTGTCCGGAACGCAAGGGGGCAAGGCAGTCAAGCGACCGTGGAATAAATTGCGCGCGCAGGCTGCCGGCAGGCATGGGAGAGGGAGGGAGCGCGCGCATTTTATGCCGCGAAAGCGCTTGACGGCCGCAGGGCAAAACGGCGGTGTCACTTCTGCATCTCCATGGACAGGCCATGCCCGCGTTCCGTCAGCATGGCATCCACATTCCTTTTTGCCGTGTCAAGAACCTGCCGCTCTTTGCGGCAGCGGACATACCGTTCCTTTTGGGCGGACTGCTTTGACAGGAGTTTTTCTTTTTTCTGCTTCAGCTGCTCCAGCGGTTCCATCCTGCCGTCTGCGGACGCGGTCTTCAAGTATTCGCGCGCCTGGCGGTAAAGGGCGAGTTCACTGCGGTGGTCGTGATGGAACAGCTCTTTGTTTCCGGAAACCATGAACTGCCGGAAGGTCTTCCTGTTTGCCAGGTACTGCCCCGTGTAATGGATCTGCTCGTTGACCTTTTTCAGTTTCTCCTGCGTTCCCTTAAGGGCGTGCCTCGCGCGGTCGGTCCTGTCCCATGTTTCTTTCACGGCGGCGTCGAGGCTTTCCCGCGAGCCTATTCCCTGCTCTTGTATGAATGCGATTGTCTTTGCCATGTTCTGGAGGTTGGAGAGGCGGACCTTCCTCGCGTAGGCGGCACTGGCTTTCGCTTTCGCGCAGGCCTGCAGGTCGGCGACAAGACCGAGGCCGGTGGGCATGGTGAATTCTTCGGGAAGGACGGAATCGGCAGGACCAGCGTCCTGCCGCCTGTCTTCCCGCAGGGCGTCCAAGATGCTCGTCTTCCCGTTTTTCATGGGAGCGTCGCCGGAAATCTCCGTGTTTGGACGGGGCGCTCCGCCGCCGATGCTGCGGTTCTTCTCAAACAGGGGGATGAGGCATGTCTCTTCGTAGCCGGAACCCAGGCTCCTTCCGCGGATCGGCTTCCCGCGGTCCGGGTGGATGTAGGAGTACCGGCCCCGCGTCACCTTGATCCCAATGCCGTATTCTTTCTTCAGGCGGCGGGCGAACTCTTTCTCGGAAGCGGCGGTTTTCGCGATATCATCAACTGCGTTCCGCAGGAATTCTTTCTGTGTGGCAAAACGGGAGGGGTTCCCTGATTTCTCTTTCCCGCGCTTCGCGGCATGGTATTCCCCGTCCGGGATCCTCTTTTTCGCGGGCGTCAGCAGGTCGGTCTGGTGAAGTTTTTCCCTCCTGCACATCTTCATCAGGTCCGCCTTTAAATGCCTCAGCAGCCTGGGCGTGGAGTGGTGCTTGTACCCCGCCCTGCGGTCGCAGCCGCGTTCCATGAAGCCCCTTTCTTCCACGTCGAGCTTCCGCAGGCTGTTGAAGATGATGTGGACATGGATGTTGCCGGACCTGTTGTGCCCGTCAGGATGCGTGCAGACGAGCATCTGGTGTCCGGGGAAGTTCCGCCCGGCGTATTCCATGCCGAGAGCCTGTGCCTTTTCACAGGTCAGCCCGCATTCAGCGGCATCCTTCGGGTCGAATGAGATGATGTAGTGGTGCTGTTTGACATCGCCGTAACAGAGGTTCTTATGGAATGCGCGGTTGAGCTCCCGGCATTCGGCGTCATAGGCGTATGGCGAGCAGTTGATTCCCTCAAGAATGAAATCGTCACGGAGCACGGGCGTGCCGTACCCGTCCGTGATTTCCTTCTGCGTGCGCTCGTCGTGCCGGAAAATGAGGTAATGGATTGACTGCGTGTAATCCGAAGTTTTCATGGGAATGTGTTTTATGATTGCCATGGTTCTCCCGCCTTCTTTCGGAAAATGGACCCGTGCCGAGGATGAGCATCAGCCGGACTGCCTGTCCTTCCCGGACAGTTCTTCCCGCAGGTCGAACAGTTCCGCGACGCACCTGCGGATGTCGGCGGCGATGCCGTCCGTCAGCGCCCCGCCGCTGTTTAAGTGCCTTGCGATCTGGTTGAGGTTGGAGCCGGTTTTTCCGATTTCGGCGAGCAGCGGCTTCAGCTCCGCGATCTGCGGGGAGAGGTGGTAATGGACATCCACTTTTCCGCCCGTGACGGCGTCGCGGACATAGGCGGAAAGGCTTTTTCCCGCGTTTTCGGCATTGTGCCTGATTACTTCGTATTCGGTTTCGGTGAAGCGGGCGATGATTTTCCTGCCGCGCTTGAGGGTTCTGTCGGTTTTCGGTCTTGCCACGGCGGTTCTCCTTTCCGTGAAATCCGGTTGAAATTTTTCCGGTATCCTTTGCTGCTTCAGCCTGCGGTTTCAGTTTAATGGAACCGTGCCAGAGGGCAGGGAGCAATGTGCGGCGCAAGCCGCTCGTTGCGTCCGCTGTGCTTTCCGCCTGTCCGCAAGGACGGGCGGCTGCAGGGATGCGGAGCATCTCTGCCGGTACAGGCAGGCGCCAGCCTGCCGCTGCGCTGCCTTTCCGCCAGGAAGGGCAGCCACGCGGGTCTGGGGCGCGCAGCCCCAGCAAGGAAGCCGGCGGGGCGCAAAAGGAGCGGAGCGAGTTTTGTGACTCGCCGGCTGAACTTGCTCTTGGCGAGTGGGGCATGAATGCCCTTCTACTTATTAAGCCGAAAATCAGGGGGATTTGTTCAGGGATTTTTGGAAAAAGTGAAAATATATCGCGATTCAACAAATGGAAGTGACGGTTTTTATTGAAAAATACAGTGGAACAATGTATCATTATCAGCAGCAAGGGACGGTCGAAAGGAGGCGTTATGAGAGAAAGACAGGAGAAACAGATGATCATTCATGGAATGCGGAACGAACTAGACCGTATCCGGAGCCTTCCGCCGGACGAGGCGAGGGAGGACGCGAGGAACAATCTGCAGGCGATAGGGGTCATCGATCAGGACGGAAACGTGGCGGAAGTTTATTCGGGGGTATTTGTCAATGCACAATAATTATCCGAATCTGGTTCTGGCATACCACGGATGCGACGAGTCGGTCCGTGATGCGGTGGTCATGGGAGGAAGCCTGCAGAGAAGCGAGAATCCTTATGACTGGCTGGGGAACGGAATATATTTTTGGGAGAACGACGAACAGCGCGCCTACGAGTGGGCCGTTGGGCTGAAAGCACGGGGAAAGATCAGCAGGCCGGCAGTTCTGGGAACGGTCCTTGATTTGGGGAAATGCCTGAATCTCATGGAACGGGATTCGATTGACATGCTCGCAGTCGGGTATGAGGTTCTGAAGCAGCGTACTGAAAAGTTCGGGCTGGTGATGCCGGCGAATGTCAATGTCAGCGCCAGTAATGACTGGCTGCTGCGGAACCGGGACTGCGCGGTGATCGAGGAAGTCCACCAATATCTGAGGGAGAACGGAATTGCCCCCTACGATTCGGTGAGGGGATTGTTCGAAGAGGGGGAAAGGGTATATCCCGGTTCCGGATTCCGGAAGAAGACACATATCCAGATATGCGTGATCAACCCGAATTGCGTCATCGGATGCTTTATTCCAAGAAAGCCGGACCATAGATTTGCAGTTCCGTAAGCCCGTGCGGAATCACGGCCGGATGGGAGGAGTTTTCGGAAAGGGCAAAGCCCTGAACAGATTGCGAAATTGACGGAGATGTCCAGCCTGCTGAAAATGCTGGATGTGCTGTTGCGGAATGGGCATGGACCGGAGGAAAAGAAGAATATCCCGCAGAACGGGTTTGACATTACGATGACGAGTGATATGGAGAGCAAGGCGGACGAGATGTGCAATTTGAGTGAAGGCGTGCCGGAGACAATGGGGATTTCCCCGGATCAGTAGGATAAATGTTAAAAGAGGAACCTTTAGCTGTATGATTCTTGTTTCCAATGGTAAAAAATGCTAAAATGCCAACCGTTACAAAAAGTGGTTTTAGTAAAAAGGAGAAGACGGCAATGAACAAAGCAGAATTGGTATCGGCAATCGCGGAACAGGCGGGACTTTCTAAAAAAGGGGCGGAGAATGCATTGAAGGCGTTCACGGATACCGTGACACAGGAACTGGCAAGGGGAGGCAGGGTACAGCTTGTCGGGTTCGGCACATTCGAGGTGTCCGAGAGGGCGGCGCGGACGGGCCGCAATCCCCAGACGGGAGAGGAGATGCAGATCGCGGCATCCAAGACTCCGAAGTTCAAGGCAGGAAAGGCGTTGAAGGACGCGGTCAACCGCTGATTATAGGATTCAAATGCATCATTGCATGAAAAAGAAACTGCGCATGGCCAAGCAGCCTTGCGCGGTTTTCCTTTTGGAAAAATAATCGCCATGCAGCAGCTGTTGCATTTTATTTCAGAAGAAAAAGTCAGATTTGCCATTCAATCAATTCTTGATATAAAAATCCCAAAAAACAAAAAACCGGAATTTCCGGGCAGCCGCAAACCCAGTAACGGCAAGGAAAAACCGCATAAATCAAAAAAATCATGCAACAGTTTATAGAAACTGTTGCATGAGACTCTGTTTTCCTTATAAAATAGGGATGTATCGCGATAAGAAAAATCACAAATTTTTAGAAAAAAAGTTAAAAAAAGGGGTTGTGTAAACCCCGGAAGTGCCGATATAATAAGCAGGTAAGGAAATCATGCAACAGTTTCTATAAA
>JAFUYB010000032.1 GCA_017470735.1 Lachnospiraceae bacterium
CTACTACGATTACTACCAGCCGGAGGCGTATGTGCCTTCGACGGATACATATATTGCAAAGGATTCGTCGATCAATGACGAGATTGACAAGCTGCGGCTGTCGGCTACGGCATCGATGGCGGAGCGGCGGGATGTGATCATTGTCGCCTCGGTTTCGTGTATTTACGGCATCGGCAGTCCGGAAGACTACGAGAATCTGATGGTATCCCTGCGCGAAGGGCAGGAGATTGACCGCGATGAAGTCATCAAGGCTTTGGTGACCATGCAGTATGTCCGCAATGACATGGACTTCCAACGCGGAACTTTCCGGGTACGGGGAGATACGCTCGAGATCATTCCGGCGAATGTATCGGATTTTGCGTACCGGGTGGAGTTTTTCGGGGATGAGATCGACCGGATCGTGGAGACGGACATTCTGACTGGACAGGCAAAGAGGGAGTGGGCGCATGTCGCGATTTTTCCGGCATCCCACTATGTCGTCCCGCAGGAAAAGATTAATAAGGCATGCGAGATGATCGAAGCGGAGCTGGTGGACCGGGTAAAGTATTTCAAATCTGAAGACAAGCTTCTTGAAGCGCAGAGGATTTCCGAACGGACAAATTTTGATGTGGAGATGCTGCGGGAGACCGGATTCTGCTCCGGCATTGAGAATTATTCCCGCCATTTAACCGGACAAAAGGAGGGCGAGCCGCCGCAGACTCTGGTTGACTATTTCGGTGATGATTTTCTGATCATTATCGACGAGTCGCATATGACCGTACCGCAGATCCGCGGGATGTATGCGGGCGACCGTTCGCGAAAGACGACATTGGTGGAGTACGGTTTTCGTTTGCCGAGCGCGCTGGACAACCGTCCTTTGAATTTCACCGAATTTGAGAGCAAGATCGACCAGATGCTCTTTGTGTCAGCGACGCCGGGGGACTATGAGGCGGAGCATGAAATGATGCGGGTGGAGCAGGTGATCCGTCCGACAGGGCTTCTCGATCCGCAGATTGATGTGCGTCCGGTGGAAGGACAGATCGACGATCTGATCGGTGAGATCAAAAAAGAGACCAAAGATCATCATAAAGTACTGATCACGACGCTGACCAAGCGGATGGCGGAGGATCTGACGACTTATATGCAGGAGCTGGGCATCCGGGTCAAATATTTACACTCTGATATCGATACGCTGGAGCGGTCAGAGATCATCCGAGACCTGCGCCTGGATGTATTTGACGTGCTGGTCGGGATCAATCTGCTGCGGGAGGGGCTGGACATACCGGAGATTACGCTGGTTGCCATTATCGATGCGGATAAAGAAGGCTTCCTGCGGTCGGAGACATCGCTGATCCAGACGGTAGGCCGCGCGGCACGCAACAGCCGCGGGCATGTGATCATGTACGCGGACACGGTGACGGATTCGATGCGCGTGGCAATCGATGAGACGAAGCGGCGCCGTTCGATCCAGGAGAAGTACAACGAGGAGCACGGCATTACGCCGAAGACGATCGAAAAATCCGTGCGGGAAGTCATCGCGCTGTCCAAGGCGGTGGCAAAGGACGAGATGAAGTCCGGCAAGCGTCCGGAGGAGATGGACGAAAAGGAATTGAAGAAGCATATCGCGGAAATCCAGAAGAAGATGGAAAAAGCGGCAGCGGATCTGAATTTCGAAGCCGCAGCGGAATACCGCGACCGGATGATCGAGCTGAAGGGACATTTGGCGGAAATAGGAAAATTATAATTATGTTATTTTTCAAACGGAATAATGAAAAGCTGAAGAAGAAAAACGAGGAATTCGAACGGCAGTTGGCACAGGCCAACAAACTGATCGACAATCTGGATTTTAACATTGCGGAATATAAACGGAAATTTATGAATCTGCAGATGCGCGGACGTCGGGCGCAGAGTGTAATGGAGCTGGAGCAGATGCTTCGCAGTATGCAGATGCAGGCGGTTGAAGCGCAGAATGCCGTACACATGCTTGAACGCAATCACGAGGATTGCGTTCAGCTTGTCAATAAGCTCGTCGAGGAATTTGACGAGGCATTGAAAAATGTGCCGGATTAAGAAGTTTCATCAGCAGATCAGATGCGCCGCGCGTCATATCCATTGTTAATTATTTACTTTTACCCGAGTAAAGATCACGCTGTTCGGCAATGAAGATGCTTTGATCAGTGCCACCTCGGCTTTGAAGACAGGCTTGGGCGCAGTGATTGAAAATTCGGCGCTGTGGCTGATGCCGCCGAATGCTTTCCAACCGACGCCGGATAAGGAAGTGGTGTTGACGGTGACGGTTGTAAGAAACTGATCGCCGCGGAATGCATTGGGAGCAATGTTTCTGACGCCACTGCCCAGCGTCAGGGATGTCAGGTAGTAGCAGCGGCGGAATGTGCTTTCACGGATGTCGGTCACGCTGTCCGGAATGACCAAAGAAGTAATTCCCGTATCCGTAAAGGCCTTCTCGCCGATGACGGAGATGCGGTTGCCAAATGTTACAGAAGTCAAATGGGTATCTCCATAAAACACTCCCGAAGAAAGCCTTGTGAGACTCGCCGGAAGAGTGACGGATTTCAAAGAAACATCGTTGCGGAACGCATTGCGGTCAATGTTGCTGATGCTGTCGCCCAGTGTCAATGAGGACAGGCTGTAATTGTTGATGAATGCACCCGGACCGATGGATGTCACCCGGTTGCCGAGAGAGACGGAGGTCAGGCTTTCGTTGTTAGCAAAAGCGTGCTTGCCGATAGTTTCCACACTATCGCCGAAAGTAACGGAATTGAGACGGACGCAGTTTTGGAATGCACCTGCCCCGATCGTGCGGACGCGGGAGCCGAGCTTTACCTTTTCGAGCCCATTGGAGCTGGAAAAGGCGTTTGAGCCAATCGTTTCGACATTGTTGCCGATTTCCAGATCCTTAACTGAGCGGCTGTTAGAAAAAGCATTGCTCTCGATGGAAGTCACGAAATATGTTTTGTCATTGGAACCACGCACCGTATCCGGGATTTTGACCGATTCGGCGGTGGAGGAAATTTCCGTGACAGAGATATTCGGTGAGTGGGATATGTCATAAGTGATGACCGTTTTTTCAGCAGGCGTGCTGTTGGATGACGAGCTGCTGTTGTTTGATGAACTGTTGCTGCTTGACGAGCTGCTGCCGGAACTGCTTTTACCGGAAGAATTGTTCTCAGTGGTCTGTGTCATTTCGTCGCCGGAAATTTCACCGACGACATCGCTTTTGCTGGAGGTGGCGGCAGACACGGTCATGACGCGCCAGGGCGTGGCCGTAAGACCGGAAGCCAATGAAAAAATCAAGACTGCTGAAAGCAGTTTTTTTGATAGCCGTTTTGTCTGTTTTATCATTTGAAACTCTCCTCGTATAATGCCCTTTACAATCGCTTGATAGTCGTGTTAAAATACAAGTTCCCACCCGGTGTAAAAGCATGTATTTTCACATACAGCCGATAGAAAGGAATCGAATGAAATCCCAGACAATAATAAACGAAAATACAAAATATATCAAGATACGGGGCGCGAATGAGCACAATTTAAAGCATGTAGACTTAGACATCCCGCGCGATGAATTCGTCGTGCTGACGGGACTTTCCGGTTCGGGGAAAAGCTCGCTCGCTTTTGATACGATTTTTGCCGAAGGACAGCGGCGGTACATGGAGTCTCTGTCTTCTTACGCGCGGCAGTTTCTCGGGCAGATGGAAAAGCCGGATGTGGAAAAGATCGAAGGACTGCCTCCGGCGATCTCGATCGACCAGAAATCGACGAACCGCAATCCGCGGTCGACAGTCGGAACGGTAACAGAAGTGTACGATTATTTCCGCCTGCTCTATGCGCGGATCGGTATCCCGCACTGTCCGAACTGCGGCAGGGAGATCTACAAGCAGTCGGTCGACCAGATGGTGGATCAGGTGCTGGCGTTGCCCGAAAAGACGCGGTTCCAGGTGCTGGCTCCGGTAGTGCGCGGCAGGAAGGGCGCGCAGGAAAAGCTGTTTGCCCGCGCGAGGAAGAGCGGTTATGTCCGTGTCGTCGTTGATGGCAATCTGTACGATCTGGACGAAGAGATCAAATTGAACAAAAACCAGAAGCATAACATTGAGATCGTGATCGACCGTCTGGTCGTGCGTGAAGGAATTGAGACGAGACTGGCCGGTTCGCTGGAGAACGCGCTGAAGCTGGCGGACGGCCTGGTCATCATTGAAATTGTCGGGAAACCGCAGGGAGATTCCGAAGACGCAGGCGGTACGGAGCGGATGAATTTTTCAGAAAGCTTTTCGTGTCCGGACTGCGGGATTTCCATCGATGAGATCGAGCCGCGGAGCTTTTCGTTCAACAATCCGTTCGGAGCCTGCCCGGAATGCTTCGGGTTGGGTTATAAAATGGAATTTGACGAGCGTCTGATGATACCGGATCCGAATCTGTCGTTTAACGAGGGCTGCGTTGCCGTGCTTGGCTGGCAGTCGAGTACCGATGAAAAAAGCTACACGCACGCCATTTTAAAAGCCCTCGCAAAAGAGTACGGTTTTTCATTGGACACGCCGTACAAAAAACTGCCGAAAAAGATACGGACGATGTTCATTCACGGTTTTGACAAAGTAGTCAAGGTGCCTTACAAGGGACGCTGGGGCGAAGGGATCTATGATGTGCAGTTTGAGGGGCTGATCGCCAACTCCAGGCGGCGTTACCGTGAGACGAGTTCGGAGTCGCAGAAGGAACAGTATGAGGAGTTCATGGAGATCAATCCCTGCCCCCTCTGCGAGGGACAGCGTCTGAAAAAAGAATCCCTTGGCGTGACGGTCTGCGATAAAAACATTTATGAGATTACGACAATGCCGATCCGCGATCTGGCAGCGTTTATGGAAGGCATGGAGCTGACCGAGTATCAGATGAAGGTCGGTTATCTCGTGTTGAAGGAAATCAAAGCGCGGGTCGGATTCTTAAACGATGTCGGATTGGATTATCTGTCATTGTCCCGCGCGACGGGGACGCTGTCGGGCGGCGAAGCGCAGCGGATCCGTCTGGCGACGCAGATCGGGTCGGGGCTGGTCGGCGTGACATACATACTGGATGAGCCGTCGATCGGCCTGCATCAAAAGGACAATGACAAGCTTCTGGCATCGCTGAAAGGGCTTTGCGATCTGGGCAATTCCGTTCTCGTCGTCGAGCATGATGAGGATACGATGCGCGCGGCGGATTTCATTGTAGATATCGGACCGGGCGCGGGAGAGCACGGCGGACAGGTGATCGCAACCGGCACGGCAGAAGATATCATGGCCTGTGAGGACTCGATCACCGGTGCATATCTGTCCGGCAGAAAGCAGATTGCCGTGCCAAAGGAGCGGCGGAAGCCGACGGGATATCTGACAATCCGCGGCGCCAGGGAACACAATCTGCGGGATATCGATGTGCAGATTCCGCTGGGGATCATGACCTGCGTGACCGGCGTATCTGGTTCGGGCAAAAGCTCGCTGATCAATGAGATCCTCTACAAATCGTTGGCGCGGACGCTGCACCGGGCGCACCGTCTGCCGGGAGAGCATGACAAGATCGAAGGGGTAAAGCAGCTTGACAAGATCATCGCGATTGACCAGTCGCCGATCGGCAGGAGCCCGCGGTCAAATCCGGCGACCTATACCGGCGTGTTTGATCTGATCCGCGACCTGTTTGCGGGAACCAATGAGGCAAAGGCGAGGGGTTATACGAAGGGACGGTTTTCATTCAATGTCAAGGGCGGACGCTGCGAAGCGTGCGCAGGCGACGGGATCAAGAAAATCGAGATGCACTTTCTGCCGGATGTCTATGTGCCTTGCGAGATCTGTGGCGGACGGCGCTACAACAGAGAGACGCTCGAAGTGCTTTACAAGGGCAAGTCCATTTACGATGTACTGGAGATGACGGTCGAGGAAGCGCTTACCTTTTTTGAGAACCTGCCTTCGATCCGCCGCAAGATAGAGACGCTTTACGATGTTGGGCTTTCTTATATTAAATTAGGGCAGCCTTCAACGACGCTTTCCGGCGGGGAGGCGCAGAGGATCAAGCTGGCGGCCGAGCTGTCGCGGCGCAGTACCGGAAAGACGATTTATGTGCTGGACGAGCCGACGACCGGTCTGCATTTCGAGGATGTCAACAAGCTGGTCGGCATCCTGCGCAAGCTGTCGGACGGCGGAAACACGGTTGTCGTGATCGAGCACAATTTAGATGTCATCAAGACGGCGGATCACATCATCGATCTCGGTCCGGACGGGGGCGACGGCGGCGGTAGCGTGGTTGCCGAGGGTACGCCGGAACAGATTGCGCGCAAGCGAAGCAGCTACACGGGCATATATGTGAAAAAAGCCCTCGACGCGGCGAAAAAATACGAGAAAAATCAATCGAAAAGTGCAAAATGACTATTGAAAATTCGCACGAACGGTTTATAATAAGAGATACTCTGAATTCTTGTGCTTTGGTGTAGTGTGTGTGAAAGGAGAATGTCGTTATGGCAGCGGCAGATATCGGAATTGATCTGGGTACAGCCAGTATATTAGTATATGTCAAGGGCAAAGGCGTTGTCTTAAAGGAGCCGTCAGTAGTCGCGTTTGACCGTGATACGAACAAGATAAAAGCGATCGGAGAGGAAGCGCGGCTGATGCTCGGCAGGACGCCCGGCAATATCGTAGCAGTGCGTCCGCTGCGTCAGGGTGTGATCTCCGATTATACCGTGACGGAAAAGATGATCAAGTACTTCATTCAAAAGGCAATGGGACGCCGCAGCTACCGCAAGCCGCGGATTTCGGTCTGTGTGCCGAGCGGCGTTACGGAAGTTGAGAAGCGCGCGGTTGAGGATGCGGCATACGCGGCAGGCGCGCGGGAGGTCTTTATCATAGAGGAGCCGATTGCGGCGGCGATCGGCGCAGGCATTGATATTTCGCGTCCGTGCGGCAATATGATCGTAGATATCGGCGGCGGTACGGCGGATGTCGCGGTGATTTCACTCGGCGGTTCGGTGGTTTCCGCGTCGATCAAGATCGCGGGCGACAATTTTGATGAGGCGATCGTCCGTTATATGAGAAAGAAGCACAATCTGCTGATCGGTGAGCGGACGGCAGAGGATGTCAAGATCCATATTGGCACCTGTTTCCCGTTGCCGCAGCCGGAGACGATGGAGGTGCGCGGGCGGAATCTCGTGACCGGACTTCCAAAGACGATCGAGGTATCCTCGGAAGAGACCAATGAGGCGCTGCATGAGCCGACGGCACAGATCGTAGAGGCGGTACACAGCGTCCTGGAGAAAACACCACCGGAACTGGCAGCGGATGTGTCGGAGAGAGGCATTGTCCTGACCGGAGGCGGCGCGTTGCTGCGCGGTCTGGAGGAATTGATGGAGGAGCGTACCGGCATCAATACGATGACGGCGGAGGATCCGATGACCTGCGTGGCGATCGGTACGGGCAAGTATGTGGAGTTTATGGCCGGCGATCATTCGGGAACGGAGCCTTAATAATCGGTTTTTGTAAAAAAGATCACCTGTTGGTGGTCTTTTTCAGAAAAAGGGTGTAAAAAGATGCGGAAAAGAAGTGTAGCGGCATTATTGGCATTTGCCTGTATAGTGACCTTTGGGCTGGCAGGCTGCGGCGGATCGCAAAGCGCTGACAGCGGGACACAGATGGAGACGGCAGAATCGGCGGATGCCGAAGATGCAGGTGCGGAAAGCAATGCTTCGTCAGACGATTCTTCTGAAGCGGAATCCGCAGTTGACTGGGACGCGGTTCAGGCTTCGTTAAAAGAACAGTTCGAAGCCGAAGCCGTTGAGAGTTATGGATTTGAAGAGTCTGCTTTTGAAGCGGAACAGGTGGAGACGGTGCTGGACAGTTTGGCATACCGGACATTCCGCTACAGTGTGGACTGGACGGGGGCGGACGGCTTTACCTTTGTCCGGTATTATACGGTGGACACGGTGTCGCAGGATGTGGTCGACCTGATGTCACTGCCCGGTATGGACCAGGATGTGGCGATGCTGGTCAGCAGCAATGTCAAAGAGCAGATGCAAGAGCGTTCGGCAGAGGACGATACGGTCACATTCTGGCAGGAAAGTGACGCGCCGGATGACGCGTTCGATTCAGTTGATGCCGATACGCAGTATTATATCAAGGACGACAACACTTTAGTGATCTATTTCCTGGAGGGCGAGTACGGACCGACGGCCACCGGAGACGCGGAGTTTGAGATCCCGCAGGACATCTTTTCTGTGGATGTAAACGGCGGAGTATAGACAGAGGAAAATGTTAAAGCAATCATACCCTTTTGCCAGAATCGGCAGAAGGGTATTTTATTGCCCGACCAGTTCTTCAAGGCGCGTTTTCAGTCCGCTGTATCGCCGGCTTTCTGTCGCGTTGTCGATCATATTGTTAAATGTATCTCCATCCCCGATAATGACGACGCATTTTTTCGCCCGCGTGATCGCCGTGTAAAGCAGATTGCGGTTGTAGAGCAGGCGGGGGCCGGGCAAAAGCGGAATGATAATGGCCGGATACTCGCTGCCCTGGCTTTTGTGGATCGTTACGGCGTAGGCATGTTCGATTTCATCTAACTGCTGGAACGGATACTCCGCGGTGCGGTTGTCGTCAAAGACGATTGTCGCGGTTTTTCCATACAGATCGATGTCCGTCACGATGCCGATGTCGCCGTTGAAAATACCGTCGCCGCTGTCTACGGCGATGCCGTATTTCCCGCGTATTTCCCAGGTGATATCATAATTATTTTTAATCTGCATTACCTTGTCGCCGACCCGGAAAATGCGGTTGCCGGATTCGAGCTCCGCTTTGTCCGGCGAAGGAGGATTCAGGTATTTCTGCAAAATACTGTTCAACCGTTCGACGCCGAGATTCCCTTTCCGCGTAGGCGTCAGTACCTGCACATCGAATACCTCCGCGCCGACATAGGCGGGCAGGCTGTCGGGCTTCAGATAGGCGCAGGTCTTAGCGATGATCTTGTCGGCGTCCCGGCTTTTCGCGAAAAAGAAATCGCTGCTTTTGTTGTTGAGGGAGACATGCTCGCCGCGGTTGATGCTGTGCGCGTTTTCGACGATGTCACTCTGGTTGCCCTGCCGGAAAATGCGCTCTAAAGTCACAACGGAAAAAGCGCGGGAATGGATGATGTCCTTTAACACATTTCCGGGACCAACGCTCGGAAGCTGATTGGCGTCACCGACGAGGATCAGGCGCGCGCCGACCGGCGTTGCTTTGACTAACGCGTACATCAGAAGGATATCCACCATGGAAACCTCATCCACGATTACGACATCGCTTTCGAGCGGATGTGTTGCGTTGTAGGAAATGGCATCCTTTTTTTGCATATCGTTTGCGGAACCGGAATCCCTTTCGTCGCTGTCCTTCCCTCCGCCAAGGCCGAGCAGCCGGTGGATCGTCTGTGCCGGATAGCCGGTCGCTTCGCTCATCCGTTTTGCCGCCCGCCCGGTCGGCGCGCAGAGGGAAATGTCCAAACCCTGCTCCGTAAAGAAACGGAGCATCGTCCGGATGGTAGTGGTCTTGCCGGTACCGGGACCGCCGGTCAGAACAAAAATACCGTGCGCTGCGGCTTCGTGCACGGCGTGCCGCTGTACATCGTCGAGCTGCCAGCCTTCGTCCCTTTCCGCTTCGGCGATGACTTTGTCGATTTCCGGGCGGTTGGTGTCGTATTCTTCATCCAAAGCCAGCAGCAGCTTTGCAGTGCCTGCTTCCGCGCGGTAATATGGCGGCAAATATATGTCGCCGCCCTTGGTCACGAGCTTTTTGTCCAATACCATTTCTGGAATCATCGCTTCGATGTCGGAAGGTTCAACCCCGAGCAGATCGGACGCGAAGCGCGCCAGTTCTTCGCCGGGCAGATAGGTGTGGCCGTTGCCCGCCATCTGGGAGAGGACATAAAGCACGCCGCACTGAATACGAAAATCGCTGTCTATGGCAAATCCGTTTTTGGCAGCGATCGCGTCAGCGATCTTAAAACCGACCCCGTCCACCTCTTCTGCCAGCCGGTAAGGGTTTTCTTCTAAGACGCGGCCTAAATCCCTGCCGTACTGCTTGAAGATGCGCATGGATAAAGTACTGCCGATCCCGTAAGACGACAGCAGAAGCATGGCGCTCCGCTGGTCGCGGCGGTCCATGACCTGATCGGAAATGTCCATGGCTTTGCTTTCGCTGATGCCGCGTATTTCCGCCAGCTTTTCAGGACGGGTCTCCATAATATGAAAGGTCTCATCGCCGAAGCGGTCGACGATTTTTTTAGCGAGCACCGGTCCGATGCCTTTGATCGCGCCGGAGGAGAGATAGCGCAGCACAGCCTCGGAATCCTGCGGCAGGATGACCTCATAAGCACTCGCCGAAAACTGCATGCCGTAGCTTTTGTGTTCACGGTAATCGCCTTCGAGCCGGATGTGTTCGCCCTGGGCAATGCCAAAAAAGCTGCCGACACAGGTCAGATCGTCTTCGCCGTTTAAAGCGTCTTCGTTTACCTCGCTGTCGGGACGCATGACAAACACGGTGTATCCGTTTTCGTCATTGTGATAGATGATATGGTCAATATAACCGGAAATGCTTTCCATAATATGCTCTGTTCCAATCTGGCAGGTGTGACTCAAAAATGGGATTGTTGCGACATTTATCTTGCAAAATCTTGTGCCCTTTGATAGAATTAACTACAATATACTGTGTATCAAATCGGTCATTCAGCAATAAATCCCTGTTTGGAAGAGTTGCGCTGATCCGGATTGATAATTATTATATCATATCATAAAGAGGAGAGGAGTGCTATGAAAAAAAGATTTTTGGCATTGCTGATGGCGTTTATATTTGCCATGTCGGCAGCAGTTCCTTCCAATGCGGCGACGACGAAGGTGACGACTATTGCCTCAGATGCCGAGGAATTGCACGGCATATGGGTTTCCGTATTTGATTTTGCCGCATTGGGGTTGAATGACAAATCAGAAAGTGAATTCCGGCGGAAGACAGAGAAATTTATGGATCTGGCTGAAGATCAAGGAATCAATGTTGTGTTTTTCCAGGTACGCGCGTATGACGACGCGGCGTGGAAGAGCGATACATTTCCGGCGTGCTCGTATCTGACATCGTCGGCATCATCCTCTAGGACGGCATACAACACATACAGCTACGATCCGCTGTCGATTGTGATTGATGCCGCGCATGAGAACGACATTGAGCTGCACGCATGGATGAATCCCTACCGGATCAACACAGGGCAGTTTTTGGATCCGGGCCTTGCAGGCAGTCAGAAACGGGTCAAGACGGCAGTGAACGAGCTGCTGGAGTATGATATTGACGGAATCCACTTTGACGATTATTTCTACCATGCGACTGAGGGCTATGTCAAGCCGGGCAACCGCAATAAGTCATATGCAGTCAACATTTCGTACACTGAAAAGTGCAAGAATGTCAACAAGCTTGTGAAAAAAGTCTGCAAGCTCTGCCACAAAAAGGACAAGGTTTTCGGCATCAGCCCGCAGGGGAATGTCGCGAATGATATGAACGCCGGAGCGGATGTCAAGACATGGTTATCCAAAGACGGTTATGTGGATTATGTTGCACCGCAGCTCTATTGGTCCGATTCCGACAGCAAGTCGCTTTACTCTGAACGGCTTAAGCAGTTTGTAAAGCTGCATCAGAATTCGGCGAGACTATATATCGGGCTGGCGCTTTACAAAGCGGGGACGAGTGGTGCGCTCGATGATCCGGGCTGGGGACAGAGCCAGAAGAATTTGGCGGATCAGGTCAAAAAGCTGCGCGACAAGGACGCGGATGGCTTTATCCTGTTTTCGGCGCGGTATCTGGACAGCTCCCAGACGAAGAAAGAAGTGAGCAACCTGGAAAAGATCATAGAAGATGATTGATGGGTTGATCGGTTTTTGGTTGTAAAATAAATAAAAACACCCCGCACTTTGGTTTACTGCGGGGTGTGTTTTATGTATTGGATTAGGAAACTTTACTCATCTATTTCAAAGACATTGATTTCATCATCGTCGTCTGCAATAGCATTATCTATGTCATCATCATCAATCCCATTGGCACCGGACACCTTTTCCGCGCCGTCAACAGCATCAATGTCACTGTTAGCCTCGTCGGCACTTTCCGCATCCGCTTTTTTCTCATCCGGAATCTCCACACCGACATTGCGCGCCATCTGATCCGCCAGATCCTTTGTAATCCGCTGGCCGTACTGGCTGACCATCTCTTCAGCAATCGTTGAAAGGGTTTTGTCCATATAGATATCTGTCATCTGTGATACGGACTGGTCATCAGAATCTTCTTTCATCTCATCCAATGACTTTTTGAACTCCTTGATCACCGTCTCCAGCATATAGGCTTCAAACTTTTTCGCCGCGCCCTCGATCTCTTCATAAGATGAATCGGAGTTGATGCCACTTGCCGTGGACTTCATCCGCTCTGCCTGCGCGGCAGAGGAATTGCTGCTCAAGCCACTGACATAGCCGTTTAACATATTGGTTGAAAGTTCCATACAGTTACCTCATAATAGGATGATTTTTCGTCATCAATTTATATCCTTTGCGGTGTGTCAATGATTATATTACCGCTTTAATTCGTTCGCCGTCTGAAGCATCGAATCGCTGGTCGTGATCGCCTTGGAATTGGATTCATATGCACGCTGCGATACGATCAGGCTGACCATCTCGTCAGCGATATTGACATTACTTCCTTCGATGTAGCCTTGCGCGATCGTGCTTGGAATGATCGTGTTGTTTCCTTCCCATTCCGCAATCGCTTCACCGGATGAAATCGTCGCTGCCAGCAGGTTGTTGGCTGTCTTTTCCAGGCCGGTCGTATTCGGGAACTGATATAAAGCGATCGTTTGCCCTGTGTCGGTGTAAGTGCCGTCGGCATTGCGGTACTGAATGCTGCCGGTCTCGCCGACCATGACATTGTTGCTCGACACTTCCGCGGGCAGGAAGAAACGCTGCCCCTGCCGGTCAAGGATAGGATTGCCGTTCGGGTCGGTCAGCACAAGCTGTCCCTCGTCCGAGGAAGTCGCCCAGATGAAATCACCGGCGCGGGTATAATAGGTATTGCCGTCCGGCCCGGTCACTGCGAAAAAGCCGCTGCCGTTGATACAGCAGGCCATCGGGTTGTCGCTTTCAAGCTGTGCGCCCTGCGTGTAGCTTGCGTTGATCGAAGCGACCCGTGTACCTAAGCCCACCTGCGCGGATGACGGTTTGTTTGTGCCGTTTGCCGTTGTCGTCTGCGCCTGCAGGGTCTGGTACAGCAGCGTCTTAAACTGTGCCGTCTGCTCCTTGTAGCCAAGCGTGTTGACATTGGCGATGTTGTTGGCGATATTGTCAACGGCGGTCTGTTCCGCCTTCATGCCGGACGCCGCCGACCAAAGTGCTCTCATCATATCGTTTGCTCCTTTCGTTGCCGGTCAAAATATGTGACCGCATTTGCGGATGAATATTACCACATACTTTCTGCTTCTCTGATCAATTACGAAACTTGTCCGACCTGGCTGACTGCCATTTCAATCGTGGAATCCTCAGTCTGTATCATCTTTTGTCCTGTCTCATATGCCCTCTGAATAGCGATCATATTGACCATTTCGTAAGCAATGTTGACATTGGACATTTCCAAATAACCCTGCTCGATCGTGCCGGTGCCGTCGATGATCTGTCCGCCGTCTTCGAGATCGTAGAGATTCTCGCCGTATTTGTAGAGGTAATCCCGGTTGTCCACGTCCACGAGCCCGATCGTCTGCCCGGTGGGGACATTGTCCTGATATATCGTGCCGTCCTGATCGACGAAAAAGTCCCGCATCGGATCTACCCGGATGTAACCGTCCTCCCCGGTCGTGCCTGCCATGGCCGCCTGCTGGTCGAGCACATGGTCGCCGTCAACAGTCACGAGATAGCCGTTGTTGTCAACATTGAACTCGCCGTTGCGCGTGTATTTCACAGAAGTGTTTTGATTTTTATCCGTGAATTCGATGGCGAAAAATCCGTCTCCGGCGATGGCAAGGTCGGCATTTTCGTCGGTCACCTGCGTCGCGCCGTCGGAGTAATCCGTATAAGTCTCTCCGACCTTGACGCCCATTTTGATGTTGCCAATGCCGCGCACGCCCCGACGCTCCGTATCTTTGATCCGAAGCGCAAGCTCATCCCGAAAAGATTTCGAGGTCGCTCCTTCTTTTTTGTATCCAACCGTCGTGGAATTCGCGAGATTATTCGCCAAGACATCCAGTCTTCTCTGCTCCTGCACCATCCCTGTGTAGGCTGTGTATAGTCCCTTGACCATAATACACCTCGTCTGGACATTTTTGATATTTCGCTTACTATATCGGACGATCTATCAAAATACTTTAGTGTAATAATCCGAAAAAATCATTTTTTCGAAAAGTTCTGTTCATTTTACTACATTCAGACAGATTTAGCAAACCATAGAAGGCGCTCCGTTGGTGCCATATTCACGGATAAAACTTGCATTTTTCACACTGCTGTGGTAGATTAGTACAAGTGCAAAGGAGCACAGGCACTGTTTTTGTGTACCTTTGCACTATTTATGTTATTTTTTAAACTTAAGGAGGGAGCAACAAATGAAGAGAAAAGTTTGTGCAGTGATGCTTGCGGCAGCGATGACGGTATCGCTTGCGGCATGCGGCGGCAGCACGGGAGGTTCCGGAGATGCAGGCAGTGCGGGCGGTTCCGGCAGTGCGGCATCAAGCGACATGAACATCATGCTGGAGACGCCGGTAGAGTCTTTAGACCCGCAGCAGGCGACAGACGGGACATCGTTTGAGGTGATCGCGGATTACACAGACGGACTGATGCAGATGGACGCTGATGGCGCACCGGTTGAGGCGCTGGCGGAGAGCTATGAGCTGTCCGATGATGGCCTGACATGGACATTCACGATCCGTGACGACGCGAATTGGTCGAACGGCGAGCCGGTGACGGCAAATGACTTCGTATTCGCATGGCAGCGTGCGGTAGATCCGAATGTGGCAAGTGAATATTCTTATATGATGTCCGATATCGGACAGATCGTCAATGCGGCGGATATCATCGCGGGCGACAAGGACAAGAGCGAGCTGGGCGTGACCGCGGTGGATGACAAGACGCTGGAAGTACAGCTCAATGCGCCGGTCAGCTATTTCCTGTCGCTGATGTATTTCCCGACATTCTATCCGATCAACCAGGCATTCTTCGAGTCCTGTGACGGCGGCGACACGTTTGCGACAAGCCCGGAGACCGTGCTTTCCAACGGCGCGTTCGTGATGGATGCGTATGAGCCGGCGGCGACTGCGTTCCATCTGACAAAGAATGATGATTATTATGACGCGGACCGCGTATCCCTGACGGGTCTGAATTATCAGGTGATCCAGGATTCCCAGCAGGCTCTGCAGAGCTATCAGGCAGGCGATCTGGATATGACTCTTGTCAATGGCGAGCAGGTTGACCAGGTAAAAGACGATCCGGAATTCCTGGCGGTCGGCGCAGGCTATTTGTGGTATGTGTCACCGAATATGACCAAGGTGCCGGAGCTGGCAAATGAAAACATCCGCAGCGCCATGACCTTTGCGCTGGATCGTGTCGCGATCACGGAAGATGTGTTAAAGGATGGTTCCGCGCCGACTTATACGGCGGTTCCGCCTCAGTTTGCGACCGGTCCGGACGGCACGGACTTCTCGGAGGATCAGGACCGTTATAAGGATGTCTGCGATTACGATGCGGACAAGGCGGCCGAGCTGTGGCAGACAGGCCTGGATGAGCTTGGCATCACATCTTTAGAGCTGGATATGGTTGTTGACGCTGACGACGCGCCGCAGAAAGTAGCACAGGTATTGAAAGAGCAGTGGGAGACCACGCTTTCCGGTCTGACCGTCAATCTGACTGTTGAGCCGAAGAAGCAGCGTGTCGAAGACATGCAGAACGGCGATTTCGAGCTGGGTCTGACCCGTTGGGGACCGGACTACGCCGATCCGATGACCTATCTTGGCATGTGGATCACCGGCAACAGCAACAACTACGGTGAATGGTCGAATGCTGATTATGATGCGATCATTGAAGAGTGCACGACCGGCGATCTTGCGACAGACGAGCAGGCCCGCTGGGACAAGCTGTTTGAGGCAGAGGATATCGTGATGAATGAGTCCGTTATCTTCCCGCTGTACACGCAGTGCAATGCTGAAATGATCAGTTCCAATGTTGACGGCGTTGAGTTCCATCCGGTTGCGCTGAACCGCGTTTACAAGGATGCGACAAAGACTGCCGAGTGATGTAAACAGGCTGCTGTGCGCGCCCGTGGGTATCATGGGGCGCACAGCCCTTATGTATGTGGCGAAAGAATGGTTCGCCATATACATGAGGATGTCTGTGGGGGATGAAAATTGAAAATTGTCGCTACCGGACCGCTTGCGCTTCGGGCAAAGATGTAACGGTACTAAACTCACTTCGTTCGTTAAGTGCCGACATCTTTGACGATCCGCACGCCGACAATTTTTAATTTTCATCCCATATAAAATCCGATGGACGGATGGTGTAGATGTATATTCTGCACAATTACAAAAAATTTACAAGGAAAAGTAAGGGGGAGAAATGTGAAGCTGTCGACGTACGGACCGTTAAAAACATCGGCGCTTGACGAACACGAAGTGTGAGTCTAGTACCGCTATGTTTTTACCCGGAGCGAGAGCGTTCCGGTAGTGACAGGTTCGCATTTCTTCCCTGAAGTTGGCAAGCAAAAATTTTTGACCTTTAGTGGTGAGGAAAAACCAGTGAAAAAATACATAGCCAAACGAGTATTAACAGCCATATTCACCCTGCTGGTAATACTTCTCGTCTTATTCATACTGATGCAGCTCATGCCCGGCTCGCCGTTCAACGACGAAAAGCTCAACGACGACCAGCGGGCTTCACTCTACGCAAAATACGGTCTCGACCAGCCGATCGTCGTCCAGTTCTTCAGGTATGTGACCAACATGCTCACCGGCGATTTCGGCGTCAGCTACAACATTTCCAAAAATACGCCGATTTCCCAGCTGATCCAATCGCGCCTGCCGATATCCATCGGAATCGGCGGCATGGCGGTGACGATCGGAGCACTGATCGGGCTGGTGCTCGGATTGATCGCGGCACTGTGGCACGATACGGTTTTGGATACGATCGCGACGATCATTTCGGTCATCGGCGTATCGGTGCCGTCCTATGTATTCGCGCTGGCTTTGTCATACCAGTTTGGCTTCAAGCTGAGATGGTTCCCGATGCTGTACACAACGGCGGACCAACTGGGGTCAAGCATCCTGCCCAGTGTGTCGCTGTCGATGTTTACGATGGCATCGATCGCGCGGTTTACGAGGACGGAAATGCTTGAGGTTCTCGGCAGTGACTATATGCTGCTGGCGGAAAGCAAAGGCGTGTCGGGATTTTCGCTGATCTTCCGCCACGCCCTGCGCAATGCATTGATCCCGATCATTACGGTATTGGCGCCGCTGATCGTCGATCTGATGACGGGTTCGCTCGTGGTAGAGAAAATATTCGCGATACCGGGCGTCGGCTCACTGCTGGTCAATGCGATCCAGTCGAACGATTACAATGTGGTTATTTCCTTAAGCTTCATCTACTCGGCAATGTACATTGCGATCATGCTGGCAGTGGATATTTTGTACGGGATCATCGATCCGCGTATCCGGCTGGCAAAGGATGAGTAGTGTTTTCGGAATAAATGAAAGCGGGCTATTGTCCGGAGCATAGCATTGGGCAGAGGAGAAGTCCATCGGCAGATAGAAAAGGGCAGGAAATCATATTATGTCAGATTCAGTAAATTATACGCCTACCGCAGAAGACTTTCGGCTGAAAGACAGCGGGGGGGCAATCGAGATCGACCGCAATTTCGCTTCCCAGAATTTCTGGAAAGAGGTGGTCACCCGTTATGTTAAAAAGACATCGGCAATGATCGGGCTTGTGTTCATCATACTGATCACGATCATGGCGGTGGTCGGGCCGGGGATGAATGCGTTTTCCTATTCAGAACAGCATTTGTCGGAGAAGAACTTTGCGCCCCGGGTTCCGGGGCTGGAAAATCTCGGAATCTTTGACGGGACAGAAAAAATATCAACGACGACGGGGACGAAAGAGGTCAACCAGTATGTCGAACAGGGCAAGCTGGACATTTATTACTGGTTCGGTTCGGACAATTTCGGGCGTGACATCTGGACAAGGACCTGGAACGGCGCGCGGGTGTCGCTGATCGTGGCGGTTGCCGCGGCGGTGATCGATATGATCATCGGCATGAGCTACGGTCTGGTCTCCGGCTACTTCGGCGGCAAGGTGGATATGGTCATGCAGCGTTTTTTGGAGATCGCGAATTCGATCCCGCGCCTGGTCGTCGTGACCCTGCTGCTCTTGGTGTTAAAGCCGGGCATGATTACAATCATTTTTGCGCTGATGCTGACAGAATGGGTGGGCATGAGCCGGATTGCCCGCGCGGAGATGCTGAAGCTCAAAGAGCAGGAATTTGTCCTGGCGTCGCGGACGCTTGGGGCAGGCAGTTTCCGGATCATCTTCCGGGAGGTGCTGCCAAATATCATCGGGCCGATCATTACCCAGGTGATGTTTTCGATACCGACGGCGATTTTCACAGAGGCGTTTCTGTCATTCGTGGGTCTCGGAATCCCGGTGCCGCAGTGCTCGCTGGGGTCGCTGATCTCGGAAGGGTTCAATAGCTTTACGACCCATCCGTACCAGATCGTGCCGCCGCTGATCGTGATGGCACTTTTGATGCTGTCGTTCAACCTGGTGGCAGACGGGCTGCGTGAGGCGCTGGATCCGAAGATGAAGGAAGCATAATGGCAATGGCCATAAAGATAAAACGGTCGCGCGAAATGCAGGGTGATGCTTTGCAATCCGTGACCATTTTGGAGAAGACTATGGCAGAGAAAATTCTCGACATTAAAAATTTAGATATTACATTCAAGACGACAGCCGGCGTGGTGCATGCGATCCGTGGGATCAATATTGACCTGGAAAAAGGCGAGACCGTGGCAGTCGTGGGTGAGTCCGGTTCGGGCAAATCGGTGACAATGAAGGCGGCGATGGGGATTTTGGCATCCAACGCCGTGGTCAATTCCGGCACGATCGAATTTACCTATCATCACGATGACGGCACGCCGACGACGGTGGACATTTTACAGAAGGATAAAAAATGGATCCGCCGCCATATCAACGGCAAGCGGATTTCGATGGTGTTTCAGGATCCGATGACGAGTCTCGATCCGACGATGAACATCGGCAAACAGATCATGGAAGGGATGATCTGGCATTACAATACGCCCAAGGCAGAGGCTTATGAAAAAGCGCTCGGGCTACTGCGGGAGGTCGGGATCGAGGACGCGGAAAAACGGATGAAGAATTATCCGCACCAGCTGTCGGGCGGGATGCGGCAGCGTGTCGTGATCGCGATCGCGCTGGCGTGTGATCCGGATCTTCTGATCTGTGATGAGCCGACGACGGCATTGGATGTGACGATCCAGGCGAAGATTCTGGAGCTGATCAAGCGCATTCAGAAGGAGCGCGGGATTTCCGTAATATATATCACGCATGACCTCGGCGTCGTGGCAAAGGTGGCGGATTATGTCAATGTCATGTACGCGGGAAAGATTGTTGAGACAGGACTGATCAACGAGATTTATTACGATCCGAAGCATCCTTATACATGGGGGCTGCTTTCGGCGATGCCTGACCTCGATACGGATGACGACCGGCTTTATACGATACCGGGATCGCCTCCGAACCTGCTGCATGAAGTACCGGGAGACGCGTTTGCTCCGCGCAACCAGTTTGCGCTGGAAATCGACGACAAGGCGGATCCGCCGATGTTCCAGGTGTCCAAGACGCATTTTGCGGCGACATGGCTTTTAGACGAACGCGCGCCAAAGGTTGAGATGCCGGAGGAGCTGCGCCACAGGATCGCGCGGATGAAAAAAGAGGCGGAGCGTATGGAGCATGGCAACGGCTGACAGTACGCCAGAGTTGAGACAGGGAATGGGACTATGAGCGAACCGTTATTATCGGTGAAGAATTTAAAACAGTATTTTAAAGTGTCGGGGAACTATACGGTCAAAGCGGTGGACGATGTGAGCTTTGACATCTATCCCGGCGAGACATACGGGCTGGTAGGCGAGTCCGGATCCGGCAAATCAACGATCGGACGGAGCGTGATCCGGCTTTACGATCCGACGGCGGGGGAGATCCGGTTTGACGGCATGGACCTGTCGGGGAAAATGTCAAAAGCACAGCACCGCGAGTTGACAGTAAAAATGCAGATGATCTTCCAGGATCCGATGGCGAGCTTAAACCCGCGGAAGAACATCGGTGACATCATCGGCGAGGGCTTAGACATCCATCATCTGTATTCGAGCCGTGAAGAACGCCAGAAGAAGATATCGGATATTTTAAAAAAGGTCGGTCTCGCGCCGGAGCATCACAGCCGTTTCCCGCATCAGTTTTCGGGCGGGCAGAGACAGCGTGTCGGCATTGCGCGGGCGTTGATCACAGGACCGAAGCTGATCATTGCTGACGAGTGCATTTCGGCACTCGATGTGTCGATCCAGGCGCAGGTCGTCAATCTGATGAAGGACATTCAGGATGAGGCAGGCATGGCGTATCTGTTTATCGCGCACGATCTGTCGATGGTCAAGTACATTTCTGACCGTATCGGCGTGCTGCATTTGGGACATCTGCTGGAGACCGGCACGACCGAAGAGATTTTTGAAAATCCGATCCACCCTTACACGAGGTCGCTGCTGTCGGCGATCCCGTCGCCGAATCCGGTGGTCGAAAAGCAGAAGGTCGCGGAGAGCTATGACTACAGAACCAGCGGGATTGATTACAACGAGGGCGTGATGCACCACATTGACGGTCAGCATTATGTGTCGTGTACGGACGGCGAGCTGGCGGCCTGGAGGAAGAAATAAGCCGGACCGGAAGCTTTGGGTAAGAATATGACAAAAAAATACCTGAAAATGATCATACTGAATCTGGCGATCGTGTTGTCTGCGGTGTTTTGTTACTCGGAGGGGTTTCTTGCTCTTCGCCCGTGGGATGCATCCATACTCAGGGCGGGGATGTCGATATTCGTTGCGATCGCCGATGTTTTTGCGTTTTTTTATGGAAACCACGCGCTGTTAAAGCCGGCGGAAAGGTCATTTTACACGAGTGACGCCATCCCGGATCTCGGAAAGGCAAAGGAGATTCTGTCGGCATTTCATGGCATGAAGTATTTTGGCAAGCTGTCGGACACGGCGGCAGGGCAGATCGACAGGCTTTTTGCGACGCTTGACCGGGCTGACCGGGCGATCGGGATGAAGTTCGAGGGAGGTTCTATGGCGCATGACCGTTACCGTTCGACCGTAGAAGCTGCGCGGGTGGCAGCGATCAAAAACTGTGCCGGCATGGCCAACCGTCTGCAGATGTTTGACGAAAGGGAGTACGAGGCGTTACAGCATTACAAAGAAGACGATATCCCGGATGAGATTCAGGAAAAGCAGATCGCATTGTATGAGAAGAATATGGAAAATGTGCGGGAGGCTGTCGCGGCAAACGAGAAGCTGATCCTCGCGCTGGATGAGATGAGCATGAAGCTTACGAGCGCCGATCAGGCCGGCTCCGGGGACAATGCGATCCTTGAGGAGATCGACAAGCTTACGGAGCAGGTGAAGCTGTATATTTGAAAACGGGCGGCGGAGCGGCTTTTGGTCATTGGAATGTAAAAAAGACGCATGAGCGCGCGGGAGGAGACTACATGGGCAGAAAAAACAACAATATCGGAGTGATCGCGGTTCTGGCAGTCGTCGTGCTTGCGGCGATTTTCGGCGGGCTTACGCTGTCAAGAAATGTGGGCAAAAGCTCCAAGACAATAAGCAAGGAGTCGGCTTATAACAAGCTGGAACGCATGGTGGACCGTATCGAGCCGATCGAGGGGACGCCTGTAAAGGGGACGGTCGAATACAGCGGCGAGGATACCACATTCCAGGAGCTTCCGGAATTAAAGGATGATTCCATCGCGGTGCAGCCGTCCACAGATCATTACGCTGAGATTTTCGCTTCATCGGAAAAGACCGGATCCGGACGGGACGGTTATCTGCGGGAGATGGCGGAGGCGTACAACCGCTCCGGCACGCAGATCGACGGTGAGGAGGTGTCCATCATGCTGCGCACGGTTTCGTCAGGGCAGCAGGTGGATTATGTGGCATCCGGCAAATATGTTCCGGACGGAATATCTCCTTCAAACGATCTGTTCATCAAGATGGCAGAGGCAAAGGGCGTGGATGTGTCGTATGTCACGGAATCTCTTGTGGACAATTACGCTGGGATCGTCATGCCAAAGAGAACCTACAACGACATCAAGGAAGGATATGGTTCCGTCAGCGTATACACCATAGCCCAGGCGGCCACGGAGGGAAAGGTCACGATGGGCTATACCAATCCGTTCTCCAGCGCGGCCGGCATGAATTTCCTTGTCACACTGCTCGATTCGTATGACAGCGGCAACATTTTATCGGACAAAGCGGCTACCGGGTTCTCGGCTTTTCAGGCGAATATTCCGTTTGTTGCCATGACAACGGGGCAGATGCGCAACGCAGCCGAAAGAGGAACATTTGATGTGTTTGTTTCGGAGTATCAGACCTACCAGAGTGACCGGTCACTGTCGCAAAATTATGTTTTTGTGCCATATGGTTACCGTCACAACAATCCGCTGGTGTCGGTAGGGCAGGATTCGGGAAATAAACAGATTTTGGAGAGCTTTGCGGCGTATTGCGCGGAGAATGGGAAGAAGCTGGCAAAGGAGGACGGATTTGACGGTGAGCCCGAAGGCTATACTCCCATGTCGGCCGACTACAGCGGTGATGAGCTGATCGAGGCGCAAAAGCTGTATAAGGAGAAAAAGGATTTAAATCCGGTGGTGTGCGTGTTTGTGGCAGATGTATCCGGGAGCATGGACGGAGAGCCGCTGAACAGCTTAAAGGAGTCGCTGACAAACGCGATCCAGTACATCAATACCGACAACTATATTGGTCTGGTCAGTTATTCCGATGAGGTGACGATTGAGCTGCCCATAAATGAGTTTGACATGAACCAGCAGTCGTTGTTCAAAGGGACGGTAGACCGCCTGCAGGCAAACGGCAATACGGCGACCTTTGACGCGGTGTGCGTGGCGATGGATATGGTGGAAAAGCAGCTTGCCAACACGGCGGACGCAAAGCCGATGGTGTTTGTGTTAAGTGACGGGGAGACCAACAGCGGCTATGAGCTCAGTGAAATCGAAGATGTCGTATCGGGCTTAAAGATACCGGTGTACACGATATGCTACAATGGGGATTTCGACGCGATGGAGGAGTTGTCCAATATCAATGAAGGCGTGAATATCAACGCGGATACTGACGATGTGACCTACCAGTTAAAGCAGCTGTTCAACGCGTCCATGTAAACAAGGAGGGATACGATGAGTGCATTTTCTTTGGAGCTTCCGACAGAGGAAGAAATAAAGCAGGAAGTAGCGGAACTGACGCTGCCTACGCCGAAGGAGGAGGTCGCGATCCGCGACACGGCGCAGGAACGGGCGCGGCAGATCATGGATGCGGATCTTGACACATTTGAGCAGCGCAAGGAATACACGGATGTGATCAATGCGTTTGGGCTGGAGGATTTAAAAGCGTGCCGGAGCAAAAACGCGATCCTGCAAAAAAGGGTAGGAGCATTTGAGAAAAACGGCGGCGAGGCAGGCGAAGTCGCAAGAGGACTGGCGGATCTGACGATCCGTATGAAGGACATGGATCCGTCGGGGATCGACTTTTTGAAGCAGGGGCCCATGGGGAAGCTGTTTAACCCTGCCCGGAGGTATTTCGAGAAATACAAAACCGTTGACGGAGAGATCAGCGAAATTGTAAAGTCTTTGGAAAAGGGCAAGAAGACTCTCGTGGAGGACAATGTGACATTGGAGATCGAGGAGTCCGAGATGCGCCAGGTCACAAAAAAGATGCAGTCGAACATTGAGATGGGGACGCGGCTGGATGAAAGCCTTTCCGCGGCTGTAGCCGAGGCAAAAGCAACCGGTGAAGATGAAGAGAAGATCCGGTTCGTGGAAGAGGAGATCCTGTTCCCGCTGCGTCAGCGCATTGAGGACTTCCAGCAGGTGCAGGCGGTAGACCAGCAGGGGATCATGGCGATGGAACTGATCCGCCGGAACAACCGGGAGCTGATCCGGTCCGTGGAAAGAGCGGAAAATGTTACCGTTACCGCGCTGCGCACGGCGGCGACTGTGGCCGGAGCGCTCTACAACCAGAAGATCGTATTGGAAAAGATCACGGCATTAAATGATGAGACCAACCATATGATCTCCGCTACAGCGCATATGCTCCGTGAACAGGGTACGGCAATCCAGAAGCAGGCAACAGAGGCTTCCATTTCCCCGGACACCTTAAAGGAGTCATTCAAGGAGACGATAGAAGCTCTCGATGAGATCAGCCGCTACAGGCAGGAGGCGCTGCCGAGGATGAAGCAGACGATAGATGCCTTTCGGGATATTGCGGAGGAAGGCGAACGGCAGATCGCCCGCCTGGAGAAACAGCCGCTCTGAAAGCGAAAGCCTTGCAGGGCTTACTCCTCATCCGTTTTGGTCAGTGCCCCCGGCACATAGTTTTCAAGATAGGAATTTCTTTCGTGGAAAGATTTCGGAAAGGTCTTTCCGAATGCGGCAGCAATATCCGCGTCATAAAGCTTGGTTGCGGCGTCCGGGTCAGGACGCGCAACCGGCATTTCCTCAATGGCGTCATCGCCGTTTAAAATGCGGATGCACATTTCCCCGCACCGGTATCCCAGATCATAAGGATCTTCATACAGACAGACTAAGGTGTCGTCGCCGATGATCTCATCGCCGCCGACAGTCACTGTGTCGGTTTCCGCGGCAGCTGATCGGATCAGTGCCATTCGGCTACTGTCTGCCGTGATCTCATTTTCCGCACAGAAGTAAAGCGCATCACATTCCGCGCAGGCAAGGCGGACTGCCTCTTCAAACGGCAGATTGTCGACAGGCGCAGCCTCTCCCCACAAAGGAGAAACCTGGGCCGTCCGCGCGCTCATCGGCTCGTTGATGCCAGTCAGGTCACCGCTTTCGCCAATGGAATCCGGATGGATGTTGGCGCCTTCCTTGCCGGAAGCTGCGGCAGTGATCGACGGAAATGGAATGGCTACAGCGTCGCCTGCCTCTGTTGTATCGGATGAAACGGCAGAGGTCTGGTCTGCCGGCAGATCGTCCGTATCTGAAATCTCGTATTCCCTCCAGGGGATGCCTGCCTCATCTAAGTAATGCTCCATGATGTCATTTTGCAGGATGGAATCCGCATCCGAGGGATCGTAGAGAATGCCGACCGCGTGAGGGGCGTGGTCAGTGGTCTCGATCAGCAGTGACAGTTGTTCGCCGATCGACGGAATGCCTGCAATGCCGGTAATGTTGCGTCCGGTGGTGTTGCCGCTTTCCTTTAACAGGTGCAATAGGTTCCGGTAGTCAGTCACATTGCCAAAAACGATCGGAATTGTATTGGTCAGACCGGCCGCCGCGGAAAGGGAATCCTCTCCGTAAGTAAACAAAAGCTGGGACTGGCTTTGGATCAGAGCTTCAACCGCAGTCGCGGCACTGGCGGAATCAGAGGTGTTCTGTTCGGCGAAGACCACCTGGTTCTTTCCGTATTCGTTGTTTAATACATCCTTGAATCCGCGCACCACATAAGCAGTGTATTCGTCAGTGGTATCCAGACAGATGCCGATGTGGTAAACGGTCGGCTCCGTCGGCTGCCGTTCCGTGCTTTCCTTTGCCGCGGAAGTGTGCACGGCGGGGATGGACAGGATCAGCAATGCGCTTGCCATAAGCAGACAGAAAACGGTTTTTTGTAATTTCATACAGCGACTCCGTGAATGCGTATTTTAGTTCAATAAAATAATTACCGGAAATTGGAAATTTACATCAGTTTAATGATTTTAGAAAGGAATGTCAAATGAGAAAAACAGCCATCCGGACAGTAAAGCATTTGCTGTTTCCGAACCGCTGTCCGGGCTGCGGCCAGGTGCTTGACATGGACCAGGAAGGGTTTTGCCCGATCTGTCAAAAGGAGATCCGTCTGACAGCGGAGCCCGTGTGCAAGCGCTGCGGCAAACCGCTGGAACGGGAAGCGGAAGAATACTGTACGGACTGCAAGAAGACAGAGCATGCGTTTATCCAGAACAAGGCGTACTGCGTTTATGAGGCAGGCGCGAAGAATGCGATGTACCGCCTGAAATACGGCAATGCGAAATGGGTCGGAGAGTACTTTGCGAAAAAGCTGGTCGCGGACTATGGGGACTGGCTTCGCTGGCGGCAGCCGGAGGCACTGATTCCGGTTCCGGTGCATCCGAAAAGACAGCGTGAACGCGGCTACAATCAGGCGGAAGTGCTGGCAAAATACATTGCACATCAGATGACAGAGACATATGGCGGGGAAATGCTTCCGGTCATTCCGGCTGTCCGCCGGAGCAGGTATACCACGCCGCAAAAGGAGCTGTCAGTCACACTTCGCAGAAAGAATTTAAAAAAGGCTTTTAAATTGGATAAAAATGTTGTAAAATCAAGGGGCATATACCCTGACAGCATGAAGACCTTGTTTCAAAGGGTGCTGATTGTCGATGATATTTATACAACGGGGGTGACATTGGATGCGGTAAGCGAGCTGCTTTTGGCGGGGCATATCGCGCAAGAGGTGTATGCGATGACTGCAGTGATCGGTCAGAATATTTAGTAGAAAGAGGGGGATGAAGTAATGGAAGTTCGGAGTTGTCGCAGCTGCAGGAGGCTGTTCAATTATCTGGGCGGACCGCCGCTTTGTCCGGCGTGCCGCGATGAGTTGGAAAAGACATTCTTTACGGTAAAGGAATACATTCGTAACAATCCGCATGCGACAATCCGCGATGTGGCGGATGCGAATGAAGTTTCTGTCAATCAGATCCAGCAGTGGGTGCGGGAGGAGCGGCTGCAGTTTTCCTCAGATTCGGGAGTTGCCCTTCAGTGTGAAAAATGCGGGGCAAAGATTTACACAGGCCGCTATTGCGACAAGTGCAAGGCAGGTCTTGCCAATGGTCTGACCAAGGCATTTTCGGATGACAAGAAGCATGCGGAGCCGAAAAAGAAGGAGAAGGACGGCAACAAGATGCGTTTCCTGAAAAAATGACGGAGGATAGTTCATGCTGAGTGAACGACGGGTGATCCAAATGACTCGCATGGAGATGCGCCGCCAGAGAGACATGGCGGAAATTGCGCCTTTTGTTGACATGGACAAAAAGGACTATGTTTCGTTGCATAATTGGCTTGGTTTTATTGTCGGCAGCGTTTTTTATTGGATCATTGTCGGGGCAGCGCTGCTGGGAGTGGTGTCTGTATTAGCGGATGACCTGAACCGTGAACTGCTGATGTCACTGGCGCTGGTGTCGGTGATCGGTTACATTGTTTTTATCTTTTTTTACCGGAGCTGGTATTTCCGGTACAGCATGCGGCGCTTCCGGGAGGCGAAGCGAAAGATCAATCTGATGAAAAAAGACTGGGATATTCTTGCGGAAATCTATGAGGACGAACGGCAGGCAACAAAGCCTACGGTTGATTTGGATCTGCTGTTTCCGGAAGGATCACTGGGAGAGAATGAATGACTTCATTTATGCAGACGCGCGAACGCATTCGGACATTGTTCCGCGCGCATGAGGTCGGATTTGCCAGGGCAGGTCACGGTCTTGCGATGCTTGTGGGACTGACAGCTATCATGCAGGGGTTTCCATTTGCTTCGGGCGTGAATCATCCGTGGATCGTACTGGCACTGACGATACTGGGTATCTTTATGCCTCTGTCCGCAGAAGCATTGGTGATACTGGTGTTTTTGCTGCTGAATCTATTCGCGCTGTCAAGCCAGGTGGCAGGGGTGACGGCAGGGATTTTGGTGGCATCTTATTTATTCTGCGCGGTATATCAGGCAAAGAAATTTTATTATATTACGGCATTCGTCGTAGCCAGGCAGTGGTCTGTGCCGAGTCTCATCCCGATGCAGGCGGCGCTTTTAGGCACACCGAGCGAGGTTGTGACGGTCATCTGCGGAGCAGTGCTTTCTTTCTTTTTACAGGAGGTACATGCCAACGCGGGTGTACTGATGGACGGCGAGGGACAGATGTCCGTCGTGGACTTTCTAAGGGAACACATCGTTTCCAATCAGATGTTCTATGTATATCTGCTGGCGATGATCACGATGTTTCTGGTGGTGATGGTTCTGCGGACGCGCAACATCAATCATGCGTGGATGATCGCCATAGGAGGCGGCATATCGGCGGAGTTTCTGATCATGCTGTCGGGCTATCTTCTGGTCGGCTCACGGCACAACATTCCGGCACTGATCGGGGGAAATATAGTGACATTTCTTGTCGGAGCCGCGACCAATTATCTGTACCGGGATCTGGATTATTCGCGGATCGAAAAGGTGCAGTTTGAAGACGACGAATATTATTACTATGTGACTGCGGTTCCTAAGATCCGTATTGCGGAGGAGAAAAAGGAAGTCAAGATGATCAATAAAGTACCTGGAAACAAGAGGGGGAGGAGAAGATGAATATCGACCGGTTCGTCAATTCGGTGGATGCGTTTATTGGCGATTATTTCTCTCTTTCCATTCCGGATATCCATGTGACGGATATTGTGGAGATCGCGATCATTTCGGTTCTGTTTTATGAACTGATGTCGTGGATCAAGAATACCCGGGCGTGGATGCTGTTCCGGGGGCTTCTGTTTGTTTTGATCCTCTTTTTTGTTGCGGCGATCTTTCAGATGAATACGATCCTTTGGCTGGGCGAGAAGCTGCTGAACGCGGGACTCGTCGCTGTGATCGTCGTCTTCCAGCCGGAGCTTAGGCATGCGCTTGAACAGCTTGGCAGGCAGGATTTTCTGCAAGGGCTGCGCGTATTTAATTTTATAGGACGGGATGAGGCGAAGCGTTTTTCGGACAAGACCATTACAGAATTGGTGCGTGCCGTATACGACATGGGCAGCGTCAAGACCGGCGCGTTGATTGTGATTGAGCGGGAAGTCGGTCTTGATGAATACATCCGCACCGGCATTATCCTGGATTCGACGGTTTCCCGGCAGTTATTGCTCAATATTTTTGAAAAGAATACGCCGCTTCACGATGGGGCGATCATTATCCGGAAAAACCGGATTGTGGCAGCGACCTGTTATCTGCCGCTGACGGACAATATGGAGCTGTCAAAGGATCTGGGAACGAGACACAGAGCGGCGGTCGGCATTTCCGAGGTGTCAGATGCAATGGTTATTATTGTTTCTGAAGAGACCGGTCAGGTGGCGATCGCGCAGGATTCGCGGATTATCCGGAATGTATCCCAGGAGGGACTGACAGAGATTTTGAAGCATGTGCAGACAGAGGAGGTCTGATTTGCCGAAGCGTGGAAAGGATATGTCAAAAAAAATAGGAAGCCAGATACAGACTTTCCTTACAAAGAATGTCGGTCTCAAGCTGATCGCGATCGTCTCCGCATCTCTGCTTTGGCTGTTGGTCGTCAATCTGGACGATCCGACGCAGTCGAGGAATTTTACGGCAACCGTGACCGTGGAAAATGAAGATGTGCTGACTGATGCGGGAAAATATTATATATTGCCGAATGGCAACACTGTGACATTCCGCGTCACGGCCCGGCGGTCGATCATAGAGAGTTTGTCCGGCAGTGATTTTACGGTAACGGCGGATATGAATGATCTGGAAGATGACCGGCAGGTGCCGGTTGAGATTACGGCAAACCGCTATGCGAATCAGATTTCGATCTCATCCAAGACGCATTATCTGACGGTTGCGGTGGGATTCAATGCCGATACGACATTCAAGATTCAGTCAATCGTGACGGGGAATCCGGCAGATGGCTTTGAGGCAGGCGATGTGACGGTGTCACCGGAGGTCATTTCCGTGGAAGGACCGTCTGACATTGTTTCGACAATAGATTCCGTGTCCGTGACCGTGGATGTCGGCGGTGCTGTGGAGGATATCACCACCTCGGCAGTTCCAAAGCTGTACAATACTGAGGGGCAGGAGATCGAAGCCGGCGCGCTGACATTAAGCGCCGAAAGCGTACAGGTCAATGTGGACATTTTAAGCGTGCAGGAAGTTAAGATCGCTGTTGAGACCAGCGGAAAGTTAAAGAATGGGTTGGAACTTGACGCCATCACAACCGATCCCGGGACGATCCGGTTAAAGGGCGATGCGGAGACATTAAACAGCCTGACAACCGTGACAGTTCCGTCGGATGTCATTGATCTTTCCGATATCACGGAAGATTTTGAGACGACGATCGACATTTCGTCGTATCTGCCGGATGGCGTGACGGTCGCGGCTGGCGGAAGCACGCAGGTTAAAATTATGGTGAGCGTCATTTCGGAAGACAGCGAGGAATTTAAGGTTAAGACCTCCAATCTGACGATCCGCAATTTAGGCGCGGGCCTGGTCGGCAAATTCGTCAAGAAATCGGTTACGGTGTCCATTCACGGTTTAGAATCCGATCTTGCCGATCTTGATGCAGGCACGATTACCGGTTCTGTCGATGCCAGCGGCCTGAGCGAGGGTACGCATACGGTGACGATCACATTGGATCTGGACGATGAATTTACTGCCAAGACGACGACGGCGGACATCGTCATTTCATCGCTGGAAAAGCCGGAGGAAACTAAGACGACGGAAACCACCACAACTGAGGAAACCTCCACTGTTCCGCAGGAGCCGCTGATTGAAGATGCTGATGACACCGAAGCTGCGGAAAGCACGGGCGGCAGTGACGAGACGGAAACGGAAATGGATGGATCGGAGCAGTAATGTTTGCGCCCGCGGTTCTAAAGAATCTGTGGTCAGCAGACCACTTACGCAAGAAAGGAAACCAAAAATGCTAACACAAAAAATAAAAATAACCAATCCCAGCGGCCTGCATCTGCGCCCTGCCGGAGTCTTTTGCGAGAAAGCATTGGAATACAAATCCCATATCACTTTCCGTTATCGCGGTGACAATGTCGGCAATGCCAAAAGCGTTCTTTCTATTTTGGGAGCCTGCATCCGCCAGGGCGATGAGATCGAAGTGATCTGCGAAGGCAGCGATGAGGAGGATGCGCTGCGCGGTGTGGTAAAGGCTGCAGAAGAAGGATTCGGGGAACAATAGCCAACGGAAAGGAATGATCCATGAGAAAAATCTTATTGACCGGAGCCAACGGCCAGCTTGGCAGAGCGATCCGGCAGGTCTATCGTGACGAAGCGGATTTCATTTTGACCGATATGATCGATGCTGACGGCTTCCGCAAGCTGGATATCAGCGACCTGTCTGCCGTGCAGCAGTGTATATCCGAGACGCATCCGGACAGCGTGATCAACTGCGCGGCAATGACCAATGTCGATGGATGCGAGCAGAATATTGAAGGGGCATTCCGCGCCAATGCGGTTGGCCCGCGCAATCTGGCGATCGCAACAGAAGCAGCGCAGATCCGGCTGGTTCATGTTTCCACGGATTATGTCTTTCCGGGGACGGAGCAAAAGGAAGCCTATACGGAATTCGACCGACCGGCGCCGCTGTCGGCGTATGGCAGGACAAAGCTCGCCGGAGAGGAATTTGTAAAGGATTTTTCTTCGAGGTATTTTATATTCCGGACGGCGTGGCTGTACGGCGACGGGCACAATTTTATCAAGACGATGTTAAAGCTCGCTGAAAACCACGATGAGCTTTCGGTGGTTATGGATCAGCGCGGGACGCCTACCTCCGCGTTGGAGCTGGCGAGGCTGATCCACTTGATGGAGCCGACCGATGAATACGGCGTGTACCATGCGACCTGCGAGGGCGATACCAATTGGGCAGATTTTGCGGAGAAAATTTTTGTCAAAGCGGGAAAGGATGTGCGGGTCAATCATGTGACCTCCGAAGAGTATAAAAAGATGAATCCCGCTTCCGCGGACCGTCCGAAATTCGGAATATTGGACAATATGATGCTTAGGCTGGTATCGGATTACCGGATGGCGGAGTGGGAAGATGCGCTGGATGAGTATTTGGGGGATTTGTTGAAGTAGGTTTGTTTGCATGGGCGGACGCTCAGCTATGCGGAAATGGATTTCGTCTCCGTTTCCTTTAAGGAAAATAAATCTATTTCTGCAAACCTGAGCTGGTTGGCAGGAAACAATTTAAGAAAGGATAGATACTATGGATAAGAAACAGAGAACATATTTGGTCACGGGCGGAGCGGGATTTATCGGTTCCAACTATATTCACTATATGTTTGACAAGTATGATGATGAAATTTTCATCATCAATGTGGACAAGCTGACCTACGCAGGGAATCTGGCGAACCTCAAGGATATCGAAAGCCGGGACAATTACCGGTTTGTCCGCGCGGATATCGGCGACCGGGAGGCAATCACGGCGATCTTAAAGGAATACGATGTGGACCGCGTTGTGCATTTTGCGGCGGAGAGCCATGTGGACCGGTCGATCAAGGATCCGGAGATTTTTGTGCGGACAAATGTACTCGGTACGGCGACACTGCTGAACTGCGTCAAAGAGGCGTGGCAGCAGGAGGACGGCAGCTTTGCAGAGGGCAAAAAGTTCTTGCATGTATCCACTGATGAGGTGTACGGCACATTAGACGAGCCGAAGGAAGGGGAGGAGCCGACCTACTTCTATGAGACAACGCCGTATGATCCGCATTCGCCGTATTCCGCGAGCAAGGCATCAAGTGATTTTACGGTCAAAGCCTACATTGACACCTATGGTTTCCCGGCAAATATCACCAACTGCTCCAACAACTACGGCGCTTACCAGTTCCCGGAGAAACTGATCCCGCTGGTGATCCACAATGCGCTTTCGGGCAAGGAGCTTCCGGTCTACGGCGATGGAAAGAATGTCCGTGACTGGCTCTATGTGATGGATCACGCCAAGGGCATTGATATGGTGCAGGAGCAGGGGAAGCTCGGCGAGACTTACAATATCGGCGGACACAACGAGCGTCAGAATATCCAGATCATCAAGACGATACTGGCGACCTTGCAGGAGCTTCTGCCGGACGATGATCCGCGCAAGGCAAATGTTTCCGAGGATCTGATCACTTATGTGACAGACCGTCTGGGTCACGACCGCCGCTACGCGATCGCGCCGGATAAGATCAAAAAGGATATCGGCTGGGAGCCGGACACCTGCTTTGAGGACGGCATCCGCCTGACCGTCAAATGGTATTTGGAGCATGAAGACTGGGTCGAGAATGTAACCAGCGGAGATTACCAGAAGTACTATGAGGAAATGTACGCGGGGCGGTAAGCGTACATAGATGACAAAATGCTTGTTGTATAAAGGATGTTCATCGGGGCATGACAAAGAAAGGGTTGTATGATGAAATATGATTATCTGATCGTCGGCGCGGGGCTGTACGGAGCAGTGTTTGCGCATGAAATGGCGCAGGCCGGAAAGACATCCCTTGTGATCGACCGGCGGAGCCATGTGGCGGGCAACACCTATACCAGATCTGTACATGGCATCAATGTACACGAGTACGGCGCGCATATTTTCCACACATCCAATGAAGAGGTGTGGGCGTATATCAACCGTTTCGCGAAGTTCAATCATTACATCAATTCGCCGCTTGCGGTGTACAAGGATGAGCTTTACAATATGCCGTTCAATATGAACACCTTTCACGCGCTGTGGGGTGTGCGGACGCCGGAGGAGGCGCAGGCGAAAATCGCGGAGCAGATCGCGTCGTTAGATATCGGTGAGCCGCAGAATCTGGAAGAGCAGGCGTTATCGCTTGTCGGGCCGGATGTCTATGAAAAGCTGATCAAGGGTTATACAGAAAAGCAGTGGGGCAGGAAATGCACGGAACTGCCGAGCTTTATCATCCGGAGGCTGCCGCTGCGGTTTACCTACAACAACAATTATTTCAACGACATCTATCAGGGGATACCGATCGGCGGCTATACGCAGATTGTGGACCGACTTTTGGATGCGGACGGGATCACGGTCCGGCTGGATACGGATTTTAAAGATATCGCGGAGCAGCCGGATGGGCAGGGGATCCGGATCAGGCTGGCCGGAAATACGGTCGAATGTGAACGGCTGCTTTATACCGGCGCGATCGATGAGTATTACGATTACTGCTATGGGCCATTGGCGTACCGTTCGGTGCGGTTTGAGACGGAGGAGCTTTCCAAGCCGGACTTCCAGGGCAATGCGGTCGTCAATTACACCGAGGCGTTTGACAGGGATGCGGCAGAGGATCAGCAGTCGGGCAAGCCGTTTACCCGGATCATTGAACACAAGCATTTTGAGGCGGAGAACAACGGCATTGATGAAATCCCGACGACGATCATCAGCCGGGAGTATTCGCAGGAGTGGAAGCCCGGGATCGAGCCGTACTATCCGGTGAACGATGATGAAAATACGGCACTCTATGAGAAGTACAAAGCGCGGGCAACGGAAGATGAAAAGCGGGGCATCCGTTTCGGCGGAAGGCTCGGACATTATAAATATTATGACATGGACAAAGTGATCGAGGCGGCGCTGGAGGCTGTTGCCGCAGAACGGTAAATCGTTTTGGACATGTGCGGATGGCGGACAAAGGACGATTTTGCGGAGAATCGGAAAATGATGTTAAGGAGGAAATTCGACATGAAAGGAATAATTTTAGCAGGCGGCAGCGGAACGCGGCTGTATCCGCTGACAAAGGCGATCAGCAAGCAGATTATGCCGATTTACGACAAACCGATGATTTATTATCCGCTGTCGACACTGATGTTGTCGGGGATCCGTGAGGTGCTGATCATTTCGACGCCGCGTGACCTTCCAGTATTTGAGGCGCTGCTGGGCGACGGCTCACAGCTGGGCATGGATATTCACTATACGGTGCAGGAGCATCCGAACGGGCTTGCTGAGGCGTTTATTTTGGGTGAGTCCTTTATCGGCAATGATCCGGCAGCTCTCGTGCTCGGCGACAATATTTTTTATGGGCAGAGCTTCTCGCAGGTGCTGCGCCGGACGGCGGAGCGCACACAGAATGAAAAGGGCGCGACCATCTTCGGATATTATGTCAAGCATCCGCAGGAGTACGGCGTAGTCGAATTCGATGAAAACGGAACGGCGGTTTCGATAGAGGAGAAGCCGGAGAATCCGAAGAGCAACTATGCGGTGCCGGGGCTGTATTTTTATGACAATGATGTCGTGGAGATCGCGAAAAATATCAAACCGTCGGCGCGCGGTGAGCTGGAGATCACTTCGGTCAACAACGCATATCTGGAACGGGGTGACCTGCATGTCGAGACATTAGGGCGCGGATTCGCGTGGCTGGATACCGGCAACCACGACATGCTTTTGGCGGCGGCGAATTTTGTGTCTACCTTCCAGAAGCGGCAGGGGCTGTATGTATCCTGCATTGAAGAGATTGCCTACAAGCGCGGCTTCATTGACAAGGATCAGCTGCTGAAGCTGGCGGAACCGCTGCTCAAGACGGATTATGGCAAATACCTTGTAGATGTGGCAGAAGGGCTGTGATTCGTGTGGAATGACTCTATTTAGAGGGGAGACTGACCGATGGCGATTGAAAAGATTGAAAAAGATGTAAATGGCATAAAGGGCTTGGCAGTGATCACACCAAAGGTGTTCGGCGACGCGAGGGGTTATTTTGTTGAGACCTACAACAAGCGCGATTTTGACGAGGCTTACGGCGAGGAAGTGATCTTTGTGCAGGACAATCAGTCTAGCAGCACAAAGGGCGTGCTGCGGGGACTGCATTTTCAGATCAACCATCCGCAGGACAAGCTGGTGCGCGTGCTGTCCGGAGAGGTATACGATGTGGCGATCGACCTGCGGGAGGGATCACCGACCTTTGGAAAGCATTTCGGCGTGATTCTTTCGGCGGAAAACAACAAGCAGTTTTTTATCCCGAAAAATTTCGCGCACGGATTTCTTGTGCTGTCGGAGACAGCGGAATTCGCTTACAAGGTGACGGATTTCTACCACCCGAATGATGAGGGCGGGCTGATGTGGAATGACGCCGATCTCGGCGTGGAGTGGCCGTTGGCGGAGTATGGTCTGACGGAAGCGGATATCAAGCTGTCGGATAAGGACAAGGTCAATCCGGGATTTCAGGAATATTGCAAGGGGCGTTAATGGAAAGCAATATAACAATTATCGATTCCGAGCAGCAGCGGTTCCATGTGCTGGACATTCCATGGGATTTGGTGGCAAACCGCAGCCTGCTGTGGTCGCTCGGGAAAAACGATTTCAAACAGAAATTTGCCGGCTCTTACCTCGGCGTGATCTGGGCGTTTGTGCAGCCGATCGTGACCGTGCTGGTGTACTGGTTCGTGTTCCAGATGGCACTCAATGTCGGCACCCAGGCGACAAAGGCCGGGATTCAGGCGCCGTATGTGCTGTGGCTTTTGGGCGGTCTCGTGCCGTGGTTTTTCTTCAATGACGCGCTGGTCAATGGAGCCAATGCGCTGATCAGTTACGAATACCTTGTCAAAAAGGTCGTATTCCAGGTGAGCATTTTGCCGGTCGTCAAGGTATTTTCCAGTTTGTTCGTACACATCTTTTTTGTGGTATTCACATTATTGATGTATGCGCTGTACGGATATTTTCCGACAGTTTATATGCTGCAGATTGTCTATTATTTTGCGGCAATGCTGGTGCTGTCACTGGGGCTGGTGTATCTGTGCGCGGCGCTTACGGCGCTGTTCCGCGACATGTCCCAGCTCATCACGATCGCATTGCAGGTGCTGATCTGGATGACGCCGATCATGTGGAATCTGCAGGCAATGCTGGACGGCGGAAGAGTGCCGCGGGCACTTGAAATAATATTGAAGCTGAATCCGATGTTTTACATCGTGCAAGGTTACCGGGACGCGCTTTTGGATCATCAGTGGTTCTGGGAGCACCCGGCATTGGGAGCGTATTTTTGGGTATTTTCGCTGGTGATGTTTGTCGTTGGGACAAGGGTATTCAGTAAACTGGAGCCGAGCTTCGCGGATGTGCTGTAATATGAGGGAAGAGTATGGATACGAAAAAATGGCTGCAAAATGACTATGTAAAGCGGGCGCTGTTTGCGTTTGCCGTGGTAGCGGGATCCGGGATCATCATCCTGCTGCTGTTGAATATTCACAAGATATGCAGCGCCATTACGGGATTCCTGGGATGGGTGTTTGCCGTAATGAGCGGATTTGTCGCAGGATTCGTTGTGGCATACCTGCTTTTGGGCGTTGTCGTGTGGCTGCAGAAGCTGCTGATGAAAATCCCGCCGCTGCACGATAAACCGCGGGCGGCAAGAGGGCTTTCGGTGGCAGCGACCTACCTGTTGATCTTCTTTGTATTCTTTAGCGTATTGTTTGCACTTGCGATTGCGATCACAAAGCAGGTACAGACCATCAATTTCGCGGATCTGCCGCAGCTGGTGCAGGAATTGGAAGTGCAGATACTCGGATTCGTGAATGCGCTGATCGAAGCGCTTGAAAAATTCGGAATCGCCACGGAAGGAATGAAGGAGTGGCTGTCCAACCTGGGGACGAATATTTCAAATTCACTGACATCGGTGGGGGCAGGCTTCTTCAGCTTTGCCAACAATGTCAAGAGCTTTATGGCGAACGCGCTGTTTGCCGTGATCTTTTCGGTCTATTTTCTCTATGACACGGACGGGCTGATGGACTATTGGAGCAAAGCGTTTCACGCACTGTTCGGGAAGCGGCTGCACGGAGTGCTCGCCGTTCTGGTGCATGACGCGGACACCTGTTTTTCGGGATATATCCGCGGACAGTTCGCGGATGCGGTATTTATGGCAGTCGCGGTCAGCATTTTATTATCGCTGGTCGGCGTGCCCTATGCGGTAGTGATCGGCATATTGTCCGGCATCGGCAATTTGATCCCCTATGTCGGACCGTTTGTAGCGTATGGCCTGACGATTGGCGTGTGCATTGCGTCCGGTCTGTGGTCGACGCTTGTCATTGCGGTGGTTTTGGTTTTGATCCTGCAGACGATTGACGGCAATGTCATCAACCCCCGCCTGCTGTCGCAGAGCATCGATGTGCATCCGGTGCTCGTGATCGTCGGCCTGCTGTTCGGCTCCGCCGCGGGGGGCTTCGCCGGAATGCTGCTTGCCGTGCCGGTGGCCTCGTTTTTAAAGATCCAGTTTGAGCGGCTGGTGGAGTGGAGACGTGGTAAATGATAGTGTGAGGACGGTTCACGGATCGTCTCTAAAGTGTTTATATCAAAAATGGAATTCTTCTTAAAAAGGGGAATTCTTTTTTTGTGCAAAAATATTGAAATGTCATATACGACATGCTATACTGTCGTATATATACGACAGTGTGTTGGCATAGAGATAGATGAGGAAAAATATGCATATTGGAAATGAAACGGAAACTATTGAATTCAAAAGAAGCACATCAGAGGCGAAAGAAGGGCTGATTTCCATATCTTCTATGCTAAATAAGCATGGTAAAGGACTTCTATATTTTGGTGTGAAAAATAACGGAGAAGTAGTTGGTCAGCAAATCGGAGAGAGAACCCTGACAGAGCTGTCGGAAAAAATCAGTTCATCAGTCAAGCCTGTTTTTTTGTATGAAATCAATCAGCGAAATACGATGGACGGAAAGACTTTTATTGAAGTCAGTTTCAGTGGTGATCGGAAGCCGTATTCTGCTTTTGGAAGATACTATCTTCGGTATCACGATGAAGACCGACAAATGGATAATGAACAGTTGCGGGCATTTTATTTGTCGCAACGAAAAGATTATAGCGAGTGGGAAGTGGCGGATTCGAGATGCCCGATTGACGATGCGGATGAAAGCTTGCTGGAAGAATATGTGGATGAGGCAAAGCGGCACAAGCGTTTACGGTATCAGTACGCCGGCAAAGAGACTATGCTTGGAAAGTTGGGTCTGTTGTATCAGAAGAGTTATTTGAATAATGCGGGTAATGTTTTGTTTTCTGCCAAGCAGCCGGTTCGATTAAAGCTGGCAAAGTTTGCGTCGGACACGAGATTGACTATTTTGGCATTGGAAATATTTGACGGGAATGTGTTTGAATGTATCCGCAAGGCAATGGAATTTTATTCTGAAAATATAAATTGGAATATAGTAATGGATGGCGGTATCCAACGGCGGGAGCAACCGGAAATACCATTGGAAGCGGTTCGGGAGATCGTTGTGAATGCGTTCAGCCACGGAGATTATCACGCCAATACGGATTTTGAGTTGGATATATACAGCAACCGTGTCTGCATTTATTCGCCGGGGCAGTTTCCCAAGCCCTACACGCCGGAGCAGTTTGCAACAGAGGCAATAGAGCCGATTCCGCTGAATGTCAGAATTTCAGATGTGTTGTTTCGGAACGGAACGATTGAGCAGATTTCCACGGGCTTCGAGCGGACATTCCACCTGTGCCGAAAATACGATATTGCGTACAGCTATACGGAAACGGCAAACGGTTTTCGGTTTGTATTTTACCGAAATGGGAAGACGGCAAATGCGCGGAATGAAATAGAAAAGACTATTATAAACACCATTGAGAAAAACGAAAAGACAACGGCGGCTTCGCTGGCAAAAGAGATGGATGTTTCAGAGCGGACGGTTCAGCGGTGGATGAAAAAGTTGAAAGCAGAAGGTGTTTTAGAGCGGATTGGAAATAATGGTAATGGATATTGGCGGGTTGTGGAGTGATTTTTGAGAAATAAGGAATGGCAGTACCTCTTTATCCCATCCAAGCAGGTGACGGAAAATGTATCGTTTGAGAATTTAGCGGAGAGGTTTCGGGAAAAGGATTTCCTCAAACACCATTGCAAAAATAAATTATAATATGCTACGATATTGCTATTGGAAAAGGGAACTGACACCATAGTGCATTACAATTGAAAGCGAGGAACAAATATGCAACTGACAAAAACACAGCTGGCAAATATGATCGATCATACAAACCTGAAGGCATATGCTGATGAAGAGGCGATGAAAAAACTCTGCAGCGAAGCGGCGGACAACCATTTCGCAATGGTCGCGATCAATGGGGCGCAGGTCGAGCGCTGTGCGGCGCTGCTGAAGGGCACGGGCGTCCATGTGGGAGCGGCGATCGGATTTCCTTTGGGGCAGATGACGATTGCAAGCAAGGTGTTTGAAGCGCAGGACGCGATCGACAAGGGCGCGGACGAGATCGATTACGTGATCAATGTGGCGGAGCTGAAAAACGGCAATTTGGACTTTATTGAAAAAGAAATGCAGGCGATTGTCGATGTCTGCAGGAAAGCAGGCAAGATCTCAAAGGTGATTTTTGAAAACTGCTATCTGACGGATGAAGAGAAGACGAAGGTGGCGGAGATTGCCAGGAAAGTGAAACCGGATTTTGTTAAGACATCGACGGGCTTCGGCACGGGCGGCGCGACAGCAGAGGATGTGCGCCTGATGAAATCTGTTGTCGGGGATGAAGTAAAGGTTAAGGCAGCAGGGGGCATCCGGGATCTGAAGACGGCACTCGCGATGGTTGAGGCCGGGGCAGAACGCCTCGGGACAAGCACCGGCGTAGAAATCGTTGAAGCATTTGCCGATTGAGAAAAAACCGCGATATGATTTATGCGGTCTGATCGTTTGGTGAAAGGTGCTTATTCGCTGTCTTCATGCAAGGTGACTTCCGCAGTAATGCCATGAATTACCGCGACATCTTCGGCAACGGTCAAAACATTATCCTCAATCGTGCGTAGATCGACAAAGGTGATCGTGCTGCTGCCGGGAGCGGCAGTGTTTTGCGGATCGTCAGCAGAGGAGCCGTCGTTACCGGCAAAGGGAACGCTGTCAGCCTCATCCAACGGCATCTGCGACTCGGAAATCTGAATATCAATGACAGGGCTGACATCACTGATATACCCATCGATGACAGCCTGCTCCAGAATGCGGCGGACAGCTTTTTTATAAGGTGTCCGTTTCCATTTTTTGCGGGTTTCATGCTTTAGAACATCCGCGTCTTCATTCAGAGCTTCAAAAGAAACGACCTTGAGCTTTTTATTCAGGTGAAGGACAAACTGCGGACGGATCCGGATGGTAATGGCAATCTCGCCTGGCTCTAATTCCCGTGGATCGGAAAGTGACTCTTCCAAGAATGCCTGCCGGTCACGGAGCGTGCTGGTATCGGGCACAGTTATTGTGCCGTCAGATGCAGAGGGCTTGTGGTTGACAAATCCGCAGCCATCTGTCAGAAGCAGCGGGACTGCTATGAAAAAGCATAGAAAAAATTTTTTGCATTGAAATCTGTTCATATGATCAATCAAATCAAACCCAGTTTTTTGCAGGCGTTGTAAATCCCGTCGCTGTGGATATCGTCAGTCACGATGTCGGCAGAAGCCTTGGCGACATCCGAACCATTTCCCATGACGACGGCAGTGCCGGCGGTACCCAGCATCGCTAAATCATTCGCGCTGTCGCCGAATGCGATGGTATCGGCAGCATCGATGCCGAACCGTTCGCACAGACGGCGGATCGCGCTGCCTTTGTTGAAGCCGGCAGGCGACATTTCCACGACTTCAGGAGAATGCACCATGAACTCAAAATCATCCTGCAGCGCGTGCATGCAGGCGTCGTGGTCATTCGGACGCGTGGCGCAGGAGAGCTTGGAGATCTCCCACCTGCCCCAGTTGTCAGCGATGGAAAGCAGCTTATCGCCAAGGTCGCGCTTTAGTTTTTTTCCATAAGGCTCATGTCCGAATTCGTCATCATCCACATAGAGATAATGACGGCCCTCGAGCACCGGACGGAATCCGAAGGAACGCACCGTTTCTATGACATGAGCTACGAACTCATTGTCCAGGCGGTGATAAAAGATCACTTCATCATTATATTCGATCATCGTTCCGCACCCCGAAATAATGCCGTCAAAGCCGATGCCGAGCAATTCCTGCGAGTTGATAAAGGCGCGCGACCGGCCTGAATTGATGAATGCGAGATGGCCGTTGGCCCTCGCCTGATGAACCGCACGGACCGTGCTCCCGGGGATTGCGTTATGAAAATCCCAAAGCGTGCCGTCTATGTCAAAAAATAATAGTTTCCTGCCCATGGAAAAGCATTATAACACAAGGGATTCCCCTTGACAAACCCATTTCAGAAGTTTATATTTAGATTTAAACAAAATAAAGCTCCAAGAGAGCTAAAGAAAGGGGAGAGGAACATGGTAGGATTTATCCTGGCAAGTCATGGAGATTTTGCTGAGGGAATTTATTCATCCGCCCAGATGGTCTTCGGCGAAGCGGAAGAGCTTCAAGTCGTGACCTTCCACAACGGTGAAACCCTCGACGATCTGCGTGGCAATCTACTCAAAGCAGTTGGGAAGCTTTCCGACCAGGAGAATGTCCTGTTTATGGTAGACCTGTTCGCAGGTTCACCGTACAATCAGGCATTCCAGTTGTGCGCGGAACATCCCGGCTGGGCAATCATTACCGGTCTGAACCTTCCGATGCTCGCGCAAGCGTACGGCGATCGTGACATGGCGACGGCAGGCGAGATTGCAAAAGACTTGGTGGGCGCAGCCCGCGAAGGAATCGTGGTACATCCCGAAGAGTTCATGCCGGCAGAGGCAGCGCCCGCTGCAGCGGCAGGCGGAGCACCGGCTGGTGCGATCCCTCCGGGAACGGTCTTGGGAGACGGACACATCAAGTATGTGCTCGCCCGTATCGACACCCGTCTTCTTCATGGACAGGTGGCGACGGCTTGGACCAAGCAGGTACAGCCGACCCGTATCATTGTCTGCTCGGACGGCGTAGCGCATGACGAGCTGAGAAAGACGATGATTGAACAGGCAGCGCCTCCGGGAGTCAAGGCAAATGTCGTACCGATTTCCAAGATCATCGAGGTTGCGAAAGATCCGCGCTTCGGAGATACCAAGGCAATGCTTCTGTTCGAGACGCCGCAGGACGCGTTAAAGGCGATCGAAGGCGGTGTGGACATCAAGGAGATCAATGTCGGATCGATGGCACATTCCAACGGCAAGGTTGCCGTCAACCAGGTGTTGTCACTGGGCAAGGAAGATGTCGAGACATTCGACAAGCTGAAATCTTTGGGCATCAAGTTCAATGTCCGCAAGGTTCCGACCGACAGTCCGGAAGATATGGACGCACTGGTCGAGAAGGCAAGAGCAGAGTTAAAGTAAATAATTTGGGAGGAAAGAAAAAATGAATGGTTTATCAATTATTTTAGTGATTATCATTGCTTTCTTCGCCGGCATGGAAGGTATTCTGGATGAGTTCCAGTTCCATCAGCCGATCGTGGCTTGTACGCTGATCGGTCTGGTGACAGGCAATTTGGAAGCCGGCATTATCCTCGGTGGTACGCTTCAGCTGATGGCTATGGGCTGGGCGAACATCGGAGCGGCGGTAGCGCCGGATGCCGCACTGGCATCGGTTGCATCCGCAATCATTCTGGTAAAGGGCGGACAGGGCGTTGCCGGTGTGCCGACTGCAATCGCAGTGGCTATCCCGCTGGCAGTTGCAGGTCTTTTCCTGACCATGATCGTTCGTACGCTGGCAGTCGGTATTGTTCACGCAATGGACGGCGCGGCAAAGAACGCTGAGTTCGGCAAAGTGGAAATGCTTCAGATCGGCGCAATCTGCATGCAGGGTCTTCGTATCGCGATCCCGGCAGCGGCAATGTGCTTCGTTCCGGCAGAGGCAGTTTCCTCAGCACTGAACGCAATGCCTGCATGGCTGACCGACGGTATGTCCATCGGCGGCGGCATGGTCGTGGCAGTAGGTTACGCAATGGTCATCAACATGATGGCAAACAAGGAAGTTTGGCCGTTCCTGTTCATCGGTTTCGCGGTGGCGGCTATTTCCGATCTGACACTGATCGCTCTTGGTATCCTGGGCGTATCTATGGCATTCATTTATCTGAATCTTGCTGAGCAGGGTGGCTCCGGCGGCGCGTCCGGCGGCGGCAGCGGTGATCCGCTCGGTGATATTCTGAATGACTATTGATGAAGGAGGTAGAAGAGAATGGCTGAAAAGATTTCTTTAGATAAAAGCGATCGCCTCGCGGTCTGCTGGCGTTCCACCTTCCTTCAGGGATCCTGGAACTACGAGCGTATGCAGAACGGCGGATATGTCTATGCGATGATTCCGGCGATCAAAAAGCTCTACAAGACAAAGGAAGATCAGGTAGCTGCACTGCAGCGTCACTTGGAGTTCTTCAACACACATCCGTATGTGGCATCCCCGATCATCGGCGTCAACCTCGCGCTTGAGGAAGAGCGCGCGAACGGCGCACAGGTCGATGACGAGGCAATCCAGGGTGTAAAGGTCGGTATGATGGGACCGCTTGCCGGTGTCGGTGATCCGGTATTCTGGTTTACGGTTCGTCCGCTTCTTGGCGCGTTGGGTGCGTCCCTTGCGTTGGGCGGCAGCATCTTGGGACCGATCCTGTTCTGGGTTGTTTGGAACCTGGTTCGTTGGGGATTCATGTGGTACACGCAGGAGTTCGGTTATCAGGCTGGTACGGCAATCACCAAGGATCTCTCCGGTGGTCTGCTCCAGAAGATTACAAAGGGCGCTTCCATCTTAGGTATGTTCGTCCTCGGTGCGTTGATCGAGCGTTGGGTATCCATCAACTTTGCTCCGGTCGTATCGGAGATTACCAATGCCGAAGGCTCCTACATTGACTGGGATGCACTCAATGAGATGGCTCAGTCCGGCAACTTCGGACAGGCGATGCACGACGCGATTGCGCAGGCAAACTCCGGTATGTACATGGATGCGACCAGAGTGACCACATTGCAGGACAACTTGAATGGTCTGGTTCCGGGACTGGTTCCGTTGTTGCTGACATTCCTGTGCATGTGGCTGCTGAAGAAGAAGGTTTCCCCGATCGCAATCATCCTGGGCCTGTTTGTTGTAGGTATCGTAGGACATCTGATCGGATTGCTGTAATTTCCGTATAACAGTTATGCCGAAAAAGGCTGTAGGGCTTTGACCTTACAGCCTTTTTTATGTATAATAAAAGCGCATTATTTTTTTATGATGATTATTGACTTAGGGATTGGGAAAAATTATGGCAGAATCAATGAACACCAAAGCCGACTTGGTGGTCAAGGGCATATCCTACCAGGGGCTGAACAATTACGGCAAGATCATGATCGGTGACAAGGCGTTTGAATTTTACAACGACCGCGATGTCAACGACTTTATCCAGATTCCATGGAGCGAGATTGACTATATTGTTGCGGATCTGGTATTCGGGGGCAAATGGATCCCGCGCTTTGCGATTGAGACAAAACAGGGCTACACATTCCGGTTCAGTGCGTCGCGGGAGACAAAGCGGCTGTTGGCAAAATGCCGGGACTATTTTCCGGCGGAGCGTATCGTTCGGGCAAGGAGCGCGATTGAAAATGTCCGAATCAACATAAACAACATCATACACAGAAAGGGAGAGAAGACATGAGAATTTACAAGGCAAAGGACGAAGCGGAAATGAGCCGCAAGGCGGCAAACATCATCAGCGCGCAGATCATTTTGAAGCCGGACTCGGTACTGGGGCTGGCGACCGGGTCGTCTCCGATTGGTACCTACAAGCAGTTGATTGACTGGTACAACAAGGGCGACTTGGACTTTGCCCAGATTACGGCGGTCAACCTCGACGAGTATCGGGGACTCTCGCCGGAGAACGATCAGAGCTACGCGTATTTCATGCAGGAGCATCTGTTCAAGCATGTCAACATTGATCCGACCAACTGCTTTATCGAGGATGGACTGGCGGAGGATCCGCAGGCAGAGTGCATCCGGTACAACGAGCTGATCCGTGGGCTGGGCGGCATCGATTTACAGTTGCTGGGAATCGGACCGAACGCGCACATTGGTTTCAACGAGCCGGGAGAGGCGCTGGAAAAGGACACGCACCTGGTGAAGCTGACGGAAAAGACCATCCAGGCCAATTCCCGCTTCTTCGCCAGCGAGGATGAAGTGCCGAAATACGCATTCACGATGGGCATCAAGGCGATCATGCAGGCGCGCTGCATCGTGCTTGTGGCCAATGGCGAGAATAAGGCGGACGCGCTTTACAAATGTATCTGCGGAACGATTTCCTCTGAGGCACCGGCGAGCCTTCTGCAGCTGCACAACAATGTATTCATCGTCGCGGACGAGGCGGCGCTGTCCAAAGTGGAAAAGGAAATCCCGATTGATAAGGAGGTCACTTTATGAATAAGGTTGTAGCGATCAGCAGGCAGTACGGCAGCGCGGGCAGGACGATTGGCGTTCATCTTGCGGGCAAGCTTGGCATTAGCTGTTATGACAGCGTGCTTCTCGACAAGATTGCGGAGAAGACCGGTTTTGACAAGAAATACATCCAGGAGAGCGGAGAGTACACTTCCTCGGGCAGCTGGATGCTTTCGGCTTTGGCAGGAAGGGATTACAACGGACATTCGATCCAGGATGAGATCTGGAATGTGCAGCGGGAAGTGATCACGGAGCTGGCGGAAAAGGAATCGTGCATCATTGTCGGGCGGAATGCGGATTATATTCTCGAAGGCAAGGCGGATATCCTGAGCGTTTTCATTCACGCCAATGAGGAGTCCCGCGTTGAGCGCGTGGTGAATGAATACAAGGAGATCCAACAGAAGGAAGACCCGCGGCGCAAGATCCGCCAGATGGACAAGCGGCGCCGGGCGTACTGCCAGCTTTATACGGATGTGCAGTGGGGTGATGCGCGGTTTTATGATGTCTGCCTGGATTCCAGCAAGTTTGGGATTGATAAGTGCGTAGACATTCTGGCGGAATTGTATGAGATGATGTAGGAGTCAAAGAGGATGAGCAGTAAGGAAAATAAAAAGCTGGCGCAGCAGCGCAGAGCGGAGGAGAGAGCCAGAGCGGCGCAGCGGGCCAAGATGAAACGGATCGGGATCGGCGTGGCTGTTGTGGCTGTGATCGCGGCGCTGATCGTTCTGCCCGGGAAATTCGGCGGCGCGACGGACGAGGATACCGAAACGGCGGAAGAGACGGCCGGAGAAGCGGAAACGGACGCAGTGGACGAGACGGAAAGCACCGATACGGACAGTGCCGATGAAGCCGCGGAGCCTACGCTGGATACGACGGAAGGCCGGGAAGTCAAAGACGGCGATACGGTCAATATTGATTATACCGGATACAAGGACGGCGAGGCGTTTGACGGCGGAAGCACCAATGGCGCGGGAGCGGATCTGGAGATCGGATCAGGGACTTATATCGATGGATTTGAGAGCGGTTTGATCGGGAAAAAGGTCGGAGACACCGTGGATCTGGATCTGACATTCCCGGAGAATTACGGCGCAGAGGATCTGGCCGGAGCGGATGTGACTTTTACGGTAACGATCAACGGGATTTATGACAAATGAGTAAAGAACGGACCGCACGGAATGGAAAAATCGAGCTGATGCGGTTCGTTTTTTCTGTTCTGATCATTTTATATCACTGCCACCGTACTTTGGGGTTTGACGAATGGGTGATCGGAAGCCGGCATATACCGGCGATGGGCGGCGGGCGGCTTGGACCGGACTTTTTCTTTCTTGTGTCAGGACTGCTGATGGGACGGTCGATCCGGAAAGAGCGGGAACGGGATAAAACCGAACAAGCGATTTGTGACGGCGAACCGTTGGATTTAGGGAAGAAAACCCTTCGCTTCTTTTTGAAAAAATATCTGGCGATATTTCCATATCATCTGATCTGTTTTACGGCGCTGTTTTTTCTGCGTCTGTATTCAAGAAAGATATGGGACAATGCCGCTGATGTTTTTGCGTTTCTGCTGGACAGTATTCCGGAATTTCTCTTGCTCCAGAAATTCGGATTTCCGGCAGTGGATGTCAATATTGTCGAGTGGTATCTGTCGGCAATGCTGATCGCGATACTGCTCTTGTATCCGATCGCGTACCGCTATTATTCGATGTTTGTGCGGGTGATCGCGCCGGTGCTTGCGTTTTGGATCTTGGGGACATTGACATACTGCCTGGGAACCTTTTCGGATCAGGATCTTTGGGCAGGGATCGGATATGCGGGACTGTTACGAGCTATTGCCGAAATGTCGCTGGGGATGAGCGCCTTTGAGCTGTCCCGCTATGTTGCCTCGCTGCAGCTTTCTTGCGGCATGCGGAATCTGCTGACGGGGGCAGAAGTGTTTGGTTTCCTGGTGACGGTTGTATATGCGCTTTTTGGAGCAGCATCAACATTCGAGATTCAAATCGTGCTGTTTCTGACCGTTTCGATTATGCTCTCCTTTACGGGGCAGACGAGATGGGATGATTCATTCCGGCGGCCGTGGATTCTCTGGCTGGGGAAGATGAACCTGTCGTTTTACTTAAGCCAGCTTTTGGGGTTGAACATTGTTCGTCTGTGGATCACCACGCCGCCGATGGCCATACGGTGCCTGCTCGTGATCCTGATTACAATGCTTTGTGCCCTGCCGGTGCAGTATTTTGGTGACATTGTAAAAGATAAAATGAATAAGATTAATTAGTGGAAAGGACATTACATGAAAACAGAGATTATCCATGTAAACAATCAGGGAAAAGGTATTTCAGAAGCTCTTACAGAAGTGGAATTTGCGGCCAATCGCAGCGGCATGGGAGACCGGGCAGCACGACGGCTCCGGCTGGTAGCTGAGGAGATGCTGGAAATGGTACGCAATATTACCGGAGAATTTGAAGCGGATTTTTCCGCGGCGATTGATGATGTGAAATGTGAACTAAAGCTGTGGGCGGACACGGCAAAATTTTTGGGTATGGATCAGTCTGAGGATTTCACTGCAGAAAGCCAGGCTGCGGCATGGCATACAGAGGGCGTTACCGGGAAACTGCGCGGCATGATGCAAAGCGGCTTTTCAAATCTGCGGGAGAATGAGGAAGAATTGGCTGAAATCGGGATTCGAAGGGCGGATGACGCAATATTGAAAGAACTGGGACGCCCTGAATCAGAAGAGGCATATGTCTGGACATTGGAGTCGTACGGGCTTTCTGCGTTTGACGCATTGACGCTTGATAATGATGAAAGCTGGGCGGAATTGGGGCATTCCATCATAGCAAGCCTTGCCGACGACATCCGTGTCTATGTATTTAAGGACAGCATTGAACTGACGGTGATCAAAAACATAAGAGAAGAAAAGGCGGCTGAGGGCTATGCGATTGCACCGGAATTTGATGCATTGCGAAAGGTGCCTGTACCCAAAAGCCGTTTTCAGGTGCGGATCGTGCAGGTAATGTACAAGCATCTTGAATGGAAAGCGCCTGTAAATAAAGGAGTCCGGGTAGACAAGTCCCGTATACCGTCGGAGTCGTCTTCTGAGGGCAGCCTGCACACATTGATCTACTCATCGTCGAAGCTGTCGGAGAATGAAGTAGCACCGTGCGTATTGCTGCTTCATGGAGGGGCATTTCTCTTTCCGGCGATGCCGTATCATTACCGGCTGGCAAACATTATTGCCCGGGAGGTTGGCTGTCGGGTGATCATGCCTATGTATGAACTGGCACCGGATTTTGTACCGCCGATTCAGCAAGAAGAGGTATTTGAAGTGTATTGTCATATTTTGAATCATCCGACTTGGTATCACATTGATCCAAAAAGGATTGCGGTGATTGGAGACAGCGCGGGCGGAACTTTGGCGGCGGCGTTATCACTAATGACGCGGGATCGGGGCGTGCAGATGCCGGTCGGGCAGGCGCTGTGTTATCCGAGCTTGGACGCGCGGCTGACAAGTGATTCCATGAAACGCTATCGGGATGTGCCTGTCTGCAATGGAGATTCGATCAGGGCATATTACAAATTGTGCAGGTCGGATGAATACCAGGGAAAAGAGGATTACAGATCTCCGGTGGAAGCTGCGTCATTGAGAGACTTGCCGGATGCTTATGTGGAGACAGCGGAGTTCGATGCGCTGCACGACGATGGGATTGCATACGCGAAGCGGTTAAAACGAGAAGGCAACAGAGTCATCCTCAATGAGACCAAGGGAACGGTTCATGCTTTTGACATGGCAGAAAAGAGCAGTATTTTAAGAGATGCGATGGATAAACGGATCGCGTTTTTAAGACAAGTATTAAATATGAATTGAGGCCATCGATGCAGAACGAAGAGAAAAAAGTCGAATATCTGGAATTGGTGTACGACCTGATTTTTGTCTATATCATCGGGCGCAACAATTCACTGATCCATCATGTGCAGGATGGATTTATCAGCGGGAGCATTTATCTGACATATCTGGTCTGTTCGGTCATCGCGCTGTTTATCTGGTACCAGACGACGCTGTTCATCAATCGCTACGGGACGAATGGCAGGCTGGAGCATATCGGGATTTTTATCAATATGTACCTGCTTTATTACATGGCGCAGGGAACGCGTGTGGACTGGCAGGGATATTATGCGCGCTACAATGTGGCGTGGGGACTGATCGTTTTAAATCTTGCGGGGATGTATCTCTACCGGCGAAGAGTAGCTTCAAAAAATGCGCCGTGGGAAATGGCGCAGATCACAAGTGTCGCGCGGACGCTGCTGATCATGGCGGGATTGATCTTTGTGTCGGTTCCCGTCTATTACGCGACCGGGCTGCCGCTTTCGCCATTAGTGCTGGTATACGGTCTGATCGACTCGATCGTCAGCCGCAATGTGAATCAGCTTGTGGCGGTGGATTTTTCCCATCTGACGGAGCGCGTCATGCTCTATGTCGTGTTTACCTTCGGCGAGATGATCATCGGGATCTCGGGATATTTTGAAGGAGGCATTACGCTCAGGAATGTATTCTTTTCGCTTATGGCATTTCTGATCGTGGTCGGATTGTTTTTAAGCTACGGTTTTTTCTACGATCATATCATTGACCGGGAAGCGTATGCGAACGCGAATATTTACATGCAGATACACATATTCCTGATCGTGGCGCTCAACAACATTACGACGGCAATGGAATTCATGCAGGAGGAAGAGGTTGCGGTCATTCCTAAAAATATAATGCTGGTCGCGTCGTTTCTGGTTTATTTTCTGTTCCTGTTTCTGCTGGAAGGCTTCGCGAAGAAAAAAGAACAGGGCAACCGCAGATTGCTGGGGCTGGTTCTGCTGTTGTCCCTGATGTTTGTCGGACTGATGGTGATCTGTTATCTCTATCCGCACACCAGCATCACGGTATCGGTGCTGTATGTTTACGCTATGTTCGGACTGGTGTACTGGTTCCGTGAGTCAATAAAGAAATAAGGCAAAAAAGTCCGGCTCACGATCCGCAAAGATCAGAAATCAATCCCATAATGATATTGACACTATCCGCCGTCGGGCTTTGGCTCATGGCGGATTTGTATGTATCCCGTTTTGCATATACCTTGCGGATGGCATCGGTCAGGGCTGCTTCGGTAACCGTTTCTTCCTCCATTACCAATGAGAAACCTTGTTTTTCAAATGATGCCGCGTTGAGGATCTGATCTCCCCGGCTGGCATTTCTCGAAAGCGGGATCAGGATGTTGGGCTTGCGCAGGGCAAGCAGTTCGCAGATCGCATTGGCGCCTGCCCGCGAAACGACAAGGGACGCCGCAGCAAACAGATCCGGCAACTCATCGGAAATGTATTCAAACTGCCGGTAGCCGTCCCGTCCGTTTAAGGTGTCGTCCAAATTGCCCTTGCCGCAGAGATGGATGATCTGAAAATCCGTAAGAAGGTCATCAAGCGCGCCCCGGACAGCGTTGTTGATAAAGACGGATCCGATGCTCCCGCCCATAATGAGCAGAATCGGCTTATCTTCGGAAAAGCCCAGAAAAGATAATGCGGACTGCATATTGCCGTGGAGCAGTTCTTCGCGGATCGGCGAACCGGTCAGCACGGCTTTTTCCTGTGGCAGATGCGCTAAGGTTTCAGGGAAGTTGCAGCAGATTTTGGTTGCGCCCCGCATCGCGATCTTGTTGGCAAGCCCCGGCGTCATATCAGATTCGTGTATGATGACCGGCACGCCCTTTGCCTTTGCCGCCAGTACGACCGGCACGGAAACAAAGCCGCCTTTTGAAAAGACAACATCCGGTTTCAGCATTTTGATCAGACGCTTTGCCTGGCCGTAACCCTTGAGCACGCGGAACGGGTCGGTAAAATTCTGTACATCGAAATAACGGCGCAGCTTGCCGGATGAAATCGGATAGTAGGGGATGCCCCGCTCTTCGATCAGGCTGCGTTCAATTCCCTTGTAAGAGCCAATATAGGATATCTCAAAACCCGCATCGCGGAGAGCCGGAAGCAGCGCGATATTCGGGGTAACATGACCGGCAGTTCCGCCGCCGGTAAGGACGATTTTTTTCATGGCGAAAATCCCTTCGTATTTTTCATGGTAGCAGATTCGTTTTGCCTTGTCCGGTCATTCCGCAGCGATGAAACCTGTTCTCAGATTGACTGAACAGTTACATTATAGTCTATTGCGGCAAAAATGAACAGAAAATGATAAAAAATGCACTCGTGATTATTTATCTGCAGTTCCTAAGTGTGAGTGGATACATGCAGGAAAGTGTGGCATTGATCAGACAAAATCTTGCCACTCTACAGCAAATATAGTAAAATATGGAAGTTCGACATCCGCTGTTTGCTACAGAAAAGATTGCCTGACGACAGGGCGATCAGGGCAGCGGAAAATGTTACCGGAAATTTTGTTGATACAGCAGGAGGAGAAATATGTTTTATGCAATCATGGCAAGCTTGCCAATCATCATTCTGTTAATTGTGGTAGTCTGCGTGTTGATCTCATGTATCCGTATCGTGCCGCAGGCGCATGCGTTTGTCGTAGAGCGCTTGGGAGCGTATCAGACGACCTGGTCGGTGGGGCTGCATGTGAAAGCGCCGATCATTGACCGCGTGGCGCAGAATGTCAATTTAAAAGAGCAGGTTGTGGATTTTCCGCCGCAGCCGGTGATCACCAAGGATAATGTTACCATGCAGATTGATACGGTCATTTATTTCCAGATCACGGATCCGAGGCTTTACTGCTATGGCGTGGAGAATCCGATCATGGCGATTGAAAATCTGACCGCAACGACACTGCGGAATGTCATCGGCGATCTTGAATTGGATGAGACCCTGACATCCCGCGAGACGATCAACACCAAGATGCGCGCGTCGCTTGATGTGGCAACGGATCCCTGGGGTATCAAGATCAACCGTGTCGAGCTGAAGAATATCATCCCGCCGACGGCGATCAAGGACGCAATGGAAAAACAGATGAAGGCAGAGCGTGAGCGCCGGGAAGCGATCCTGATCGCAGAGGGCGAAAAGAAGTCCACAATCCTGATCGCAGAGGGTAAAAAGGAATCGGCGATCCTGGACGCGGAAGCAGAAAAGCAGGCGGCGATCCTGCGCGCGGAGGCGAAGAAAGAAGCGACAGTCCGCGAAGCGGAAGGTCAGGCAGAAGCCATCCTGAAGGTACAGCAGGCGAATGCGGACGGTCTGCGGTTCCTGAAAGAAGCAGGAGCGGACGAGCGCGTGCTGCAGCTGAAATCCTTAGAGGCGTTTGCGAAAGCGGCAGACGGCAAGGCGACGAAGCTGATCATCCCTTCCGATATCCAGGGGGTCGCAGGGCTTGCGGCTTCGATCAAAGAGATTGTGAAAGAGGGATAGTTTTTGAAAGAGAAGTGTTCCTAAAAATATTTGAAAGCAGAAAGATGTTTTCGGAAATATTGGAGTAAATGCAATGAATTTAAAAGACAGAAATTTTTTGAAGCTGCTGGATTATACGCCCGACGAGATACGGTATCTGGTCGATCTGTCAGCACGACTGAAAGAGGAAAAGAAAAAGGGCATTGCTCATGATGTGCTGCGCGGAAAGCAGATTGCGCTGATTTTCGAGAAGACGAGTACGCGCACGCGCTGTTCCTTTGAAGTGGCGGCGCACGATCTGGGGATGCATGCGACCTATCTCGATCCGGCAAGCTCCCAGATCGGAAAAAAAGAAAGCATCGCGGACACGGCGCGGGTACTCGGACGGATGTACGACGGGATCGAATACCGGGGGTTCGGACAGGAGATCGTCGAGAAGCTGGCGGAGCACGCCGGTGTACCGGTGTGGAACGGACTGACCAATGAATTCCATCCGACGCAGATGATCGCGGATATGCTGACGATCAAGGAGAAGCTTGGACGGCTGGAGAATATACGGTTCGTGTATATGGGGGATGCGCGCTACAATATGGGCAATTCCCTGATGGTGACCTGCGCCAAGCTGGGCTTTGACTTCGTGGCCTGCACCAATCAGAAGTATTTCCCGGAAGACGGACTGGTGGAGACCTGCCGGAAGATCGCCGGAGAGACAGGCGGCAGCATTACCCTGACGGATTCTGTCGAAGACGGATGCAGGGATGCGGATGTGATCTATACAGATGTGTGGGTGTCAATGGGCGAACCGGATGCGGTATGGAAGGAACGGATTCAAGATCTGCTGCCGTATCAGGTGAATGCCAAGGCGTTTTCGTATGCGAAGGAGAATGCGATTTTCATGCACTGCCTGCCGGCGTTCCACGACCTGGAGACGAGCATCGGAAAGGATGTCCACGAGCGGTTTGGGCTTTCCGAAATGGAAGTGACGGATGAGGTGTTTGAAAGCGCAAGGTCCGTTGTATTTGATGAGGCAGAGAACCGGATGCATTCGATCAAAGCGGTGATGTATGCGACTTTGCATGGGGAATAAATGTTGCTGCAGGCGATGGCAAAATATGAGGAATACATCCATTTCCGCAGTCAGACCCTGCCGATGAACGAAATGCCAATTACGGCTTCAATGCGTTTGGGAATTCACGGAAGATTTTAGAGTTTGTGAACGAATGAACAAATGAGCACACAATACATATATCAAAAAAGTATCGACTCCACGAACAATGAGATCAAGCGCAGGCTTGCTTCCGGTGGGTGTCTGGAGGAGTACACAGTTATTTCAGCGGGGACGCAGACGGCTGGACGGGGCAGGATCGGACATGAGTGGAGTTCGCCCGCAGATGTGTCGGTGGCGACAAGCATGGTGTTGTACCCTAAAGTGCTTTCAAAGAAAAGCGATGAAGTATTTCCGCGGAAGCCGGAAGAGGATGCCAAGAGCGGGTCACGGTCCGGGACAATTTCGGAGGAGTGCGTACCGCAGCTTACGATTGTAGCGGCAATGGCGGTGGCTTATGCAGTAGAAGAATTATATGGTCTTGCAGCGCAGATCAAGTGGGTCAATGACATTCTGCTTTCCGGGAAAAAAATCTGCGGGATATTGACGGAGCGCGTAGACGATGCGGTCGTTGTGGGCATCGGAGTGAATGTTTATCCGGGCAGTTTTCCGCCGGAGCTTGCGGAGCGGGCGACCTGTATTGCGGATGAGCTGGAGAAGCAAAACGGCATAAAAAAGAATGATACTGCGGTCAGCAGAAAACATTTGACAGAAAAAATATGGCAGCATTTTTTGGCACTGTATGAACAGTTTCTGCAAAACCGGAGCCTCGCGTTTCTGCTGGACGAATACAATGCACGGCTGGTCAATGCAGGGCGGATGGTGCGGGTTATGGATCCTGCGGGAGCATATGAAGCGAAGGCGCTTTCGATGGATGAAAACGGCAGGCTGGTTGTGGAAACGGAAGCCGGCGTTATAAACCGGATTGATTCCGGTGAGGTGCATGTGAGAGGACAGAACGGCTATGTATGACGGATACAAGGATGAGCTGTGGGAAGGATCGTACGGTGATGAAATCGTGCTCTGCGCGGCAAGCGCATATTCCCAGAAATATTATTTGAATGAAAATTTTCTCACATTGCCGGAGCAGATACAAAACGAGCTGCAGATATTATGTGTGCTGTTTACGGAAGAAGTGGGAGGCACGGTGCGGCTGGTGTTTGACGGAGACGGAAACCTGTCAATCCGGACGGAGGCAGAGGAAGAGGATATCCTCTATGATGAGATCGGAAGTGTTCTGAAGGTCAAACAGATCCAGAGAGAAAAACGCGAATTGTTCGAGGCATTGGAAATGTATTTTAAAGTATTTTTTCTTGGGGAGGAAGCAGAGTGATACTCGCAATCGACGCAGGCAACACCAATATTACCATGGGCGTGTTTGACGGAGAAAGGCTGGTCGGGAATTTTCGTATGACGACAGCGATTCCGCGTACATCGGATGAGTATGGAATTGTGATCCGGGATATCATCGAGCAGAACGGCATCAGCAAAAAACAGATTGACGACGCCATTCTCGCAAGCGTGGTACCTGCGATCAACCATTCGCTGATCAGCGGGATCATCAAATATTTTGACATTCATCCGGTCATCGTCAAGCGGACGATAGAAACGGGCATTACCATTGCGCTTGACCATCCGGAGCAGGTCGGGGCGGACCGTGTCGTGGATGCGGCGGCGGCGTTTGCGCTGTACGGCGGACCGGTGATCGTGATTGATTACGGCACGGCAACGACCTACGATTTGGTCAATGCAAAAGGGGAATTTGAAGCAGGCGTAACGGCTCCGGGCATTCGCATTTCCGCGAGGGCGCTGTGGGAGGATGCGGCAAAGCTGCCTGAAATTGAAATAAAAAAACCGGCGAGCATTCTGGCAAAAGAGACGATCACATCGATGCAGGCAGGACTTGTTTTCGGGCAGATCGGGCAGACGGAATATCTGATCCGCAGCCTGATCGACGCATCGGGATATGAAAATGTCAAGGTTGTGGCGACAGGCGGTCTCGGGAAAATGATTTCCAATGAGACAGAATTGATTCAGGAGTACAATCCGGATCTGACGCTGATCGGACTCAATCTGATCTACCAAAAGCAAAAGCGGGCATGAAACAGGAAGGTCGGTAATATTTGAAAACGCGATTGCGGGAAGCCATTCACCCGCTTCAAATCGGCAGTGTGCGGTTAGACAACAATTTGATATTCGCGCCGATGGCGGGAGTGTCCGATCCGCCGTTCCGGCTGCTTTGCCATGAGCAGGGCGCGGGACTGGTGTGCATGGAGATGATCAGCGCGAAAGCCCTGTATTATCATAATAAAAAGACAAAGGATCTGATGCAGACGACGGCAGAAGAGCGGCCGGTGTCGCTGCAGCTGTTCGGTTCGGACGCGGATTGCATGGCGCAGATGACGGCAGAAATCGAGGACGGGCCGTTTGACATTCTGGATATCAATATGGGCTGTCCCGTACCGAAGATTGTCAAGGGCGGAGACGGTTCCGCGTTGATGAAGCAGCCCAGGCTGGTAGAAGAAATTGTGACCAAATGCGTACGGGCGACAAAAAAGCCGGTGACCGTCAAAATCCGGAAAGGTTTTGACGAGGAGCACTGTAACGCGGTTGAGATCGCAAAAATCATCGAAGCATCCGGCGCGGCGGCAGTGGCGGTGCACGGAAGGACACGGGAGCAATATTATTCCGGCGAAGCGGACTGGGAGATCATCCGCCGGGTCAAAGAAGCGGTTGCGATTCCGGTGATCGGAAACGGGGATATCACTTCTGTTGCGGCAGTGGCGGCGATGTATGAGCGGACCGGATGTGACGGATTTATGATCGCGCGCGCGGCGCAGGGCAATCCGTGGATATTCGCGCAGATATTGCACGAAGCGGAAACAGACGAACCGCTTTTAAAGCCATCAGCCAAAGAGGTATCGGATATGGTGCTCCGGCACGCCAGGATGCAGATTGACCTGCGGGGAGAGTTTCTTGGCATCCGACAGATGCGCAAGCACGCGTCGTGGTATATTTCAGGGTATCCGGGAGCCGCAAGGCTGCGCGGCAGGATCAATGAAGTGGAAAGTTATGCCGAATTGGAAGCCTTGTTTTCTTGACAAGGACGGCATGAAACTATATCATAATACGGTTAGAGTCAGTTCATATGTGAGGAGGCACGCAGATGGAACCGAAAAAGAACCTGATGACCAAAGAAGGCTTGCAGGCACTGGAAAATGAGCTGCAGGATCTGAAAGAAAATAAGCGCTATGAAATTGCGCAGAAGATTAAAGAGGCGCGTGAGCAGGGCGACTTGTCCGAGAACGCAGAATACGATGCGGCAAAGGACGAGCAGCGTGACATAGAAGCCCGGATTGAAGAGCTGGAAGGCATTTTGAAATATGCGGAAGTCGTCGAGGAGGAAGAAGGCAGCGATGCCGTCAATATCGGCGCCCGTATCCGTATTCTCGATGTGGATCTCGGAGAAGAAGTGGAATACCGTCTGGTCGGGTCGACGGAGGCGGACAGCCTGAACGGAAAGATCTCCAACGAGTCGCCGCTGGGCAGCGCGTTGCTCGGGACCCGGGTCGGAGATACGGTCAGCGTAGAAACGGAATTTGGCAAATTTGATTACAAAGTACTGGATATTCAGAGGTAATGTCATATGGCAGAGCAGAACAAAAAGCAAAAAGAAAATCAGGGCGGGCAGGAGCAGGATTTAAATCAGCTTCTGAAGGTACGCCGTGAAAAATTGGCGGCGTTGCAGGAATCCGGCAATGATCCGTTTCAGATTACGAAATACGATGTGACCCATCATTCTGATGAAGTGCGTGCGCAGTACGACGCTTTGGAATTCATACCGCCGGTGGATGAAGACGGCAAAAATGCCGTTGTGCCGATGGATGAAATTCCTGCGGAAAAGCTTGTATCGATTGCGGGGCGTATGATGTTCAAACGCGTGATGGGTAAGGCGTCCTTCGCGCATATCCGTGACCGGCAGGGCGACATCCAGATTTATGTGACGCGCAACGACATCGGTGACGAGGCATATGCGTCGTTCAAAAAACTCGATGTGGGTGACATTCTCGGTATCAAAGGCTTTGTATTCAAGACCAGGACCGGAGAGATTTCTGTTCACGCAAAGGAAGTGACATTACTTTCCAAGAGTCTGCAGATCCTTCCCGAAAAGTTCCACGGATTGGTGGATACCGACCTCAAATACCGTCAGCGTTATGTTGACCTGATCATGAATGAGGATGTCCGTGATACCTTTATCAAGCGGTCAAAAATTATCCATGAGATCCGGACATTCCTGGCAAAAAGGGATTTCCTTGAAGTGGAGACTCCGATTTTGGTATCCAATGCAGGAGGCGCTGCCGCGCGTCCTTTCGAGACACATTTCAATGCATTGGACGAAGATTTAAAGCTGCGGATTTCTTTGGAGCTGAACTTAAAGAGGCTGATCGTCGGCGGTCTGGAGAGAGTGTTTGAAATCGGCCGCGTGTTCCGTAACGAGGGCGTGGATACCCGCCACAATCCGGAGTTTACGCTGATGGAGCTGTATCAGGCATACACCGATTACTACGGCATGATGGAGCTGACCGAGAGCATGTACCGCTATGTGGCGGAGCAGGTCTGCGGCAGCGCAAAGATCACCTACAACGATATCGAGATCGATTTTGGCAAACCGTTTGAGCGGATCACGATGGTGGACTGCATCAAGCGTTATACGGGCATTGATTTTGATGCGGTAACTACTGACGAGGAGGCATTCAAGCTGGCAAAAGAGCATGGCATGGAATTCCCGTCGCATTACAAAAAGGGCAACATTGTCAATATGTTCTTTGAAGAATATTGCGAGAAGGAGCTGGTGCAGCCGACCTTTGTCATGGACCACCCGATCGAGATATCCCCGCTGACCAAGAAAAAGCCCGAGGATCCGGCCAAGGTAGAGCGTTTTGAGTTGTTCATCAACACATGGGAGATGTGCAACGCTTACTCCGAGCTCAATGACCCGATCGACCAGCGCGAGCGTTTTGCCGCACAGGACGCGGCATTCGCCCTTGGTGATGAGGATGCGATGGACCGCACCGACGAAGACTTCCTGAACGCCCTTTCCGTCGGCATGCCCCCGACCGGCGGCATCGGCTACGGCATCGACCGCCTCGTTATGATCCTGACCAACAGCCCGGCTATCCGGGATGTGTTGTTGTTCCCGACGCTCAAGTCACTGAGTTAATAGCGTAGCCGGAAATGCCGATAAACACTGGGTTTTATGAAAAAGCAGAACCGGAAAAAGTAGCTTACTACAACTTTTTTCGGGGCAATGGGAAGTAATAGAGTGCAATAATAAC